>JBDTZD010000132.1:0-2630 GCA_040005335.1 Pyrinomonadaceae bacterium
AGAAACAAACCGCTTCAGAAGTGGTGAAACCCGAAGAAATGAAAGAATGGCTGCGTTATTTTGGCGTTGATGAAGACGATTAAACGCGAAATTCAAAGTTTTAAGATTTATGAAACAGTTTTCTCTAACATTTTTGTTAATCGCCTTTTTGCAAACGTTGGTTTTCTCACAAACTCCTCAACCCTCTCCAGCGCCGCCTAAAGATGCCGAAGTTGTCGTCATCAATACTAATCTGATTCAAGTTGACGTAACCGTCACCGACAAGAACGGCAAAATTGTCACCGATTTAACTGCTGATGATTTTGAAATATTCGAGAATGAAAGCAAACAACCAATTACGGCTTTTTCATTTGTTTCTCTCTCGCAACCATCTGCCGCACCCATCGCGGTAAAGCAATCGCCAACTGGCGCTCCTCCGGCGCCGCCCGTCAAATTGCGCTCAGCGCAGGTCCGCCGCACGATTTCCCTCCTTGTTGACGATTTGGGAATGTCCTTTGTAAGCGTTGCTTTTGCTCGCCAAGCATTGAAAAAGTTTGTGGACGAGCAGATGCAACCAGCAGATTTAGTTGCCATCGTACGCACAAGCAGCGGTATCGGGGCTTTACAGCAATTTACAAGCGACAAACGACAGCTTTACGCGGCAATCGAAAGAATTAAATGGAATCCTTCGGCGCGCGGCGGCAATCCGCTTTTCGCAGCGCGTCAAACTGGCGCCATTGAACCCGTGCCAAATGGAGACAACTTAAGTCGCACGAGCAAACCGAGCACTCTGCTTGAGGAAAACGCCCAGCAAACGGAGGAAACGGACGAACTCAAGGAGTATCGCGAAGATTTGTTTTCCGTCGGAACGCTCGGGGCTATTAATTACGTCGTCAAAGGAATGCGCGAACTGCCCGGTCGTAAAGCGATTTTTTTGATTTCGGACGGTTTCAAGATTTTTACTGAAGGGCAGCCTAACCAGCGAATTTTGGATGCCCTCCACGCGCTCACCGATTTGTCGAACCGGGCTGGCGTTGTCATCTACACGATGGATGCCCGCGGGCTGTCGGTTTACGAGCAAAACGCCGTTACCGATGCGGGCGGTCTTAACCGCGACCCGTACAGCGCTGGCGGGCAGAACCTTCGCAAAAACTCTTTCTTTGAAACGCAACAGGGTTTGCAATATCTCGCTAAAGAAACCGGCGGCATATCTTTAACCAATACCAACCAAATTAGCAAGGGTATTGAAACAATGCTCAATGACCAAAAGGGTTATTGTCTCATCGGTTACGAACCGGATGAAGCGGTTTTTGACCCCGCGAAACGCCGCTTTAATGAATTAAGAGTTAAATTAAAACGTCCTGATTTAAACATTCGCTATCGCAGCGGATTTTTCGGCATTACCGACACCGACGCGCGTTCCGTTCCGAAAACGCCGCAGGAAAAAATGCTTGCCGCGCTAACCTCTCCCTTTGCCACCGGTGAAATTGATTTGACTCTAACTTCGCTTTTTGCCAACGATCTCAAACGCGGCTTGCTGGTGCGTTCCTTTGTTTATATCAAAGGCGGCGATTTAACATTTGTCGAAGAAAAAGATGGTTGGTACACGACAACTTTTGATATCGTCGCCGTCACGTTTGGCGATAACGGCGTAGTTGTTGATTCGGTTGATAAATCCGAAACTTTAAGGGCGCGGGCTGAAGCGTTGCAGGAAATCAAAGAAAAAGGCTTTGTCTATTTTGTTACCGTGCCGGTTAAAAAGCCCGGCGCATATCAAATGCGCGTGGTCCTGCGCGATGCATCAACTTCGCACATCGGTTCCGCAAGTCAATTTGTCGAAGTGCCAAATTTAAAAAAAGACCGTCTCACTTTATCCGGTATTGTGCTGCAAAGAATTGAAGCGAAAAACGCAATTGTCAAAACTGCCGAACAAGTTAAGCCGGATGCAGACCGTGATTCGGCTCTGCGTCAGTTTCAAATTGGAACCAATGTTTTATTTGCTTTTGCCGTTTACAACGCCAAACTAGACAAAGCAACTAATCAGCCCCGATTAACCACGCAATTTAAAATCTTTCGTGAAGGCAAAGAGATTTTTGCCGGAGCGGAAAAGCCTCTTGAAATCAAAGATCAAACGGATCTCTCAAGAATTACGACGGGCGGCAAAATCCGTGTGGGCGGCGTTTTGCAACCCGGTGAGTATGTTTTGCAAGTTGTTATTAGGGACACGCTTGCTAAGGTAAATCGCGCTACAGCTACGCAATGGGTTGATTTTGAAGTCGTCAACTAAACATTAGGTTTCAAATTACGGAGTGATGATGAAAAAACTTTACGTTGTCAGTATTTTGATTTTTTTCATGCAAATAACTATTTTTGCCCAACAACCAACACCATCCACCACGCCTCCTAAAGCTGGCGAAGACGAAGTTGTCGTCGTTTCGACCAACTTGATTCAAGTTGATGCAGTTGTCACGGGTAAAGACGGCAAACAAGTGACCGATCTTAAACCTGAAGATTTCGAGGTTCTGGAAAACGGTGAGAAACAAAAAATAACCAACTTTTCTTACGTCACCGTAGTGCCCACAACTGCCGCCACCGAGATTACTGAAAATAAAGCTAAACCAACTGCTGTTGATAAGCTTGCCCCGCCAGTC
>JBDTZD010000125.1:0-8752 GCA_040005335.1 Pyrinomonadaceae bacterium
ATTACTTTAGTGGGCATGATTCTCGGCAGCCTCATTCCGATTGTCGGGATTGGAATGATGTTTTGCGGCATTTACTATTGTTTGTTTCAAAAGGCGAATGGACAA
Source organism: Pyrinomonadaceae bacterium (assembly GCA_040005335.1). GTDB lineage: Bacteria > Acidobacteriota > Blastocatellia > Pyrinomonadales > Pyrinomonadaceae > JBBQUS01. The sequence continues at coordinate 106 of JBDTZD010000125.1, forward strand.
ACCGTTTCTATTGACGGACTTTTTAAAGGTTTCAATTATTTATTGCCGAGTCTGATTGCGACATTGGTCATCATCATTCCAAGTATTGTTTTGATGTTTTTTATGTACGGCTCAATTTTCGCGCTCGTTTTTGCAATGGCCGGTTCCCGCGGAAGAATGAATGACGCGGCGTTTCCGATTTTGTTTGGAACGATGATGATTGAAGGCGTGGTGATAGGGTTGGTGCTTGGTTGCCTTCACGCTTTGATTATGTTTACGTACCCGCTGATTGTCGAACGTGGGCTCTCAGGCGTGGATGCTTTCAAATTGAGCGCCAGAGCGGTATGGAAAAATTTGAACGGCGTTATCGGGCTGATTTTATGCGAATTTGCTTTAGGACTGGTGGGGTATATGTTATGCGCGGTCGGCGTCTATTTAACACTACCGATTATGTTTGCAGGCGTTTTCATAGCTTATCGTAAAGTGTTTCCGCCGATTACGGGTTACGGCGCGCCGAGCAATCTGCCGCCTCCGCCGCCAACATTTGTCAATGAAAGCCAATATCGTTAAGCTAATTTCAAGCTTAAAATTTAATTCGGGAATTTGAATATGTCTTTTAACGAAATCTCACAAACAAGCGAACTCGAACAACTCTTTTCACAATCGGCGGAAAAGCCGGTGATTTTATTCAAACACAGTTTGACTTGCCCGATCAGCCACGCGGCTTACGAGGAAATGTCGAATCTGACAAAAGAGGAAATTTCTCTGGTCATTGTTCAGGATGCGCGCCCGGTTTCAAACGAAATTGCGACGCTCACCGGAATTCGCCACGAATCTCCGCAGGCTTTTATTATCAGCGACGGCAAAGTCGCCTGGCACGCCTCGCACTACGAAATTACGAAGACATCTGTCACGCGCGCGCTGGAAGAAATTAAAAATTAAAAATGCAAAATTCAAAAGTTGTCTGTTTAATTTTGCATTTTTAATTTTACATTTTTAATTATGAAATTTGAGCCGCGCGAAATAATTGACGAAGGCGACGGCTTTTTGATTCGCTGGGCTGACGAAACGGAAAATCGTTTTGATGCCCGGACTTTGCGAATGTCATGTGCCTGTGCCGGATGCATTAATGAATGGACAGGCGAGAAGATGCTCAAGCCGGAAATGATTGCGCCAGATGTGAAAATCGAGCATATCGGTATTGTCGGACGTTACGCGCTCAATTTCCACTTTAGCGATGGACATGAAACCGGCATTTACAGCTTTAAATATCTGCGTGAATTGGCAGAAAAGCCGAAATCAACCACAGATAAACGCAGATGAACACAAATTTTTGTTTGATTTTATCTATGTTCATCTGCGTTTATCTGTGGTTTAATCGTATTTAATGAAAGAAAGCGACATTTTCGACGAACGACCGGAAACCAAACGCGCTATGTTTTCTTGTCCTTTTTGCCGCGAGCAAAACGAATATGATGTCCGGTGGCTCAGGCGCACCAAAAAGAAAAATGCCGGGCGTCAATTGAATAACGAACGTGACCGCGCTCAATTTGATAAATCGCGCGATTATCTGGTTCGCATTGACGACCAATTGATGTGCAAAAACAATCGTTGCCGGCGCCGTTTTGAAATTCCATCGTTTCAAACGGTTGTTTTCATTTGATCATTCTAAATTCTTAATTTAAAGGTTCCGCGTTTTTATAGTGGAACCTTTTTTATTTTAAATCGAGCGTTTTAGAGGCGCAGAAAGTTGGCGCGAGACGCAAGCGCGGATTATACTTTGAAAAATTCAAATCAATTGTAATTTCAAACGAAACAAAATGAACATTAAACTCGGAATATTAATTTGCACCATACTTTTAGCAGCCGCTTTTGCGGGTTGCCAGAATACTCAAACTGCGGCGACGACTTCCGCTGCTCCCGCCGCAAACACGCCGACCGAGGCATATAAAAATCTGTATGCGGCGGTAAAAAGCCAAAAGACTGAAAATATTAAGCAGAACATGTCAACCACTACCCAACAGTTTGCCGAGGCGATGTCGCAAATGCAGAAAAAAACGGTGGAAGAGATGTACAAAAACGGTCTGATCGAATCTACAATGTCGCCAAATTTGCCGTCAATGCGAGACGAACGAGTCAAGGATAATTTTGGAGCGCTTGAAGTACAAAATCCTAACGGTACTTGGCAGGATGTGCCTTTTGTTAAAGAAGACGGAAATTGGAAACTTGCCGTTGGTGATTTATTCAAAAATACTTACGTCAGTCCCGGTAAACCGGCTGCACAGGCTAACGCTAATACACAAACTCCGCAAATGCTGCCGGTTCCAAGTAGTAATGCAAACACAATGAGCAACGTGAAAGTTATGCCGCTTCCAAACGTCAAACCAGACCCAAACGCGCAAAAGCCGGGATTAGAAAAAAAGAAATTTGCCAAAGAATGAATCAGAGCGATTTGCTGAGAGAAATTACGGCGACTTATCAAAAATTCGGCTGGACTTTACGCTCACTGCTCTTGACTGAAACTGTGCGGCGGGAATTATCAGAAAATTCGCATTTGATTCCTGAAACAGTATCAGTTGAAAACTCAGAGATCAATGCTCTCTGGTTTTCGCGCGTTTCGGGCGTCCGAGAAGCTTGGGAATTGCGATTGCTGAGCGAATCGCCGTTTGCTTTAATTGAAACTTTTGAACAAAACACCTCTGTCGCTGAACGCGCGAAACGGCGCGAAATGATGAGGGAAAAGCTGCGGATAAATGCATCGAAATTCAAAGTTTGAGACTCGCGCCGCAAAATGGTAAAGTCTTCTTTGCACGGAATTTGTTTTTTATTAAGCAATTGTCGTGTTTTTCAAAAGAATGACGATAAAAGATTTTGGAACGCGAGTAGCAGATGTTTGGGCTGGCTTGCGTCCTCTCACGCGAAAGATGGTTGTCCGGGCAATGCAGCCCGGAACTCTAGCTCCGATAAATTCGAACACTACTTTTTCCTTTGATGCTCACGCCGATTGGGAGCTAAGTCGCCTGTTAACCGCTCTTGACGAACGCACTTTTGAAGCGGAAGCTCAAGCTAACCCGGAAAACTTTCGTGAGCTTCGCCGGATGGCAAATGCTTGTGCCGAAGTGCTGCAATCGCAAACCGAATCCGCCGAGGTTTTTATCCAGCTGGTAACGCGCGCGCTCAAACGCGCCGATTTTGCCCGTGTTGACCAGCTTGCCAATGCTCTGATCGAGCGTTTTTCGGCGGGGGAGATGTGCGAAATTGTGCGTCAAGCCGAACATGCGGCAATCCGCGCTTTAGCGATGGAAGCTCTCGCTCTAATGCCAACAGTTCACCTTTTGCCGCTTCTCGATGACCCGCTCTACGGAGATATTGCCCGGATGACACTTGAGACTCAAGCAGTCGAATACAATTCCGAAGATGCGAAAATGCTGCTTGAAGATTTGGCGGCAGAACGGTTTTTTAGCGATTAAATAATTTAGCATCTGTGCTTTGAGATAATGAATTCAAATGTGGTCCCGACTTTTGATGCTTTGTTTTACAGCAACAAATCCATTCGGTTATACTTGCCAACAAGAAGTTCAGTTTCCGTTCTTGTCGTCGGACGAATTCTCCGGACAAGCCAAGACTTTCAAGCAGTTTTTCAGAAAGGGATGCGGCACAAGCGATGAACGAACAGAAAATTAAACAACTGGCGGCAGCGGAGCAAAACAATCGTTTCGAAGCAAAAATCATTCGCCTCTGGCGCGTCTGGTTTCTTAGCCTAGCGTGTATCTGTCTTGTTTGCGGCGGCGCAATTGCTGGCTTTATTGTTGCCGAGCGCAATGTCGCAGCGGAAAAAACAATCAATTCATCAGTCACACCGGAAAGTTTGTCAGCATCGTTTGCTGAAGTTGCCAGACGTGTCGAACCGGCTGTGGTCAATATTGATACGAAAACCAATGCCGAACTAACCGCACGCGGTAAATCTCAGCAAGCTCAGAAAAACGATAATGAAGAAGAGGATAGCTCGATTCTCGAATATTTTCGCAAACAGTTGCCGGCTCGTCCCTCATATTCGGTTGGAAGCGGCTTTATTGTTGATAAACAAGGATACATTCTAACCAATTATCACGTTGTCGAAGATACTAATAAAATCACCGTTCGCCTGCAATCGGGCGAAGAGTTTATCGCCGAGATGGTCGGAACTGACGAACAAACCGATTTGGCAGTTTTGAAAATTAACACGGGACGCGAACTGCCCGCTGTTAAATTAGGTGATTCCGGGGCGGCGCAGGTTGGTGATTGGGTTTTAGCAATCGGTTCGCCTTTCGGACTTGATCAGACCGTCACCGCCGGAATTATTTCCAAAGTCGAGCGCGAAACTCCTTTTGCTACTAATTTTCAAAAATTCATTCAAACTGATGCGGCAATCAATCGCGGCAATTCCGGCGGTCCGCTGGTGAACATGAACGGCGAAGTCGTCGGCATTAATTCGCAAATTGCTACTTCGACCGGTGATTATAATGGAATTGGTTTTGCGCTGCCTTCAAACGCTGCTTCATACGTTTACAGTCAAATTTTAAACAGCGGCAAAGTCAAGCGCGGATTTTTGGGAGTTTCGCTCGATTCAATCAAACCCGAATTTGCCAAAGTTTACGACTTGCCTGAAGCCAAAGGCGCGCTCGTGACCGCAATTGCAGATGACAAAGGCGCTGCTGCAAAAGCGGGTTTGCAGGAAAATGATATCGTCGTTAAATTTAACGGCGAATCGGTGTCGAGCGCTCAGGATTTAATTTCAAGGGTTGCTTCGACGATGCCGGATCATCAAGTCGAAATCGTTTATTTGCGTGAAATTAATAATAAGCTCGAACAACAAACAGCCACGATTACACTTGGCGAACGTCCAATGACGCGCGACGGTAAAATATTAAAACCTCGTGCTGAGAAACCCGTCGAACCGGCTAAAAATGCTCAACAGCTTGGTCTTTCATTAACGGATTTAACGCCGCAATTGGCGAGTCAAAACAAACTGAACGGACAAAAAGGGGTCTTGGTTAAAGATGTGGACCCGAACGGGATCATTGCTGATGTCAAAGCCTCAGCAGGTCGCGATTCGGCTATCAACAAAAACGATTTGATCACTCGCATCAACCGCGTGTCTGTAACAAAGGCGGATGACTTTGCCGCGATTGTTAATAAATTTAAAACCGGCGACGCTGTTGTTTTGCATGTCGTTCGATATGATACGGCGAGCAAAAAAATTCAAACTCGGATTATCCAATTTACTTTTCAATAAACATTAGTTCTTTGTCATTTGTCTTTCGTCCTTTGCCGTTAAGCTCGGCACTTGTGTTTTTTCAGCGAAGGACAAAGGACAAAGGACAAAGGACAAATGACGAAATATTTAAACTTTATTAACGGAGAATGGACGCCAAGCGTTTCAGGCGAGTCTTTTGAGAATCGTAATCCTGCCAACACTACAGAAATTATTGGGCATTTTCCCAAATCTACGGCTGAAGATGTTAACAATGCCGTAGCCGCCGCCAGAGAAGCCGCCGCGAAATGGCGCCGAACGCCTGCGCCCCGCCGTGCTGAAATTTTATTTCGGTTGGGCGAAATTTTGCGCCGCGATAAAGACAAACTCTCCCGCGAAATGACGCGCGAAATGGGTAAAGTCCTCAAGGAAACCGGAGGCGATGTTCAGGAAGCAATTGACTGTACTTATTACACCGCGGGCGAAGGCAGAAGACTGCACGGGTTTACAACGCCAGCAGAAATGCCTGATAAATTTGCAATGTGCGTTCGCCAACCCGTCGGCGTTTGCGGTTTAATCACCCCGTGGAATTTTCCGATGGCGATTCCGTCCTGGAAAATGATTCCTGCCTTGGTTTGCGGCAACACTCTCGTTATCAAACCCGCCGAAGACGTGCCGCTCTCGACCTATAATCTCGTTAGAGCGTGCGAAGAAGCCGGTATTCCGCCGGGTGTTGTTAATCTGGTTTGCGGTTATGGCGATCCGGTTGGCACGACTTTAACCGGACATAAAGACGTTCGTTTGATTTCGTTTACCGGTTCTACTGCAACTGGCAGGAAAGTCGCCGAAGCCTGTGCCGCCCGCAATGCTATTTGCTCGCTCGAAATGGGCGGAAAAAATGTGATTGTTATCATGGATGACGCCGACGTTGATCTCGCAGTCGAAGGTTCGGTTTGGGGCGCCTTTGGAACTGCTGGTCAACGCTGTACGGCTTCGTCGCGTCTCGTCGTGCACAAAAAGGTTTACAACGAATTTGTCGAAAAGCTTTCCGCTCGCACCAAACAACTGCGCGTTGGCAACGGCTTAAACTCAAACGTCGAAGTCGGTCCCGTGATTAACCAACAGGCGGTTGATAAAATTATGGGTTACATCGAAATAGGCAAATCCGAAGATAAAGCGCGATTGGTATGCGGCGGAAAGCGCCTGACAGATGGCGAGTATGCCAACGGCTTTTTCATTGAGCCGACAATTTTTGCCGACGCCGCGCCAAATATGCGAATTTCGCAGGAAGAGATTTTTGGGCCCGTTACAACCGTCATTCCATTCAACACGCTCGAAGAAGCAATTGATATTGCCAACGGGGTTGAATACGGTTTGTCTTCGGCAATTTATACGCAGGATGTTAACAGGGCGTTTTACGCCATGCAGGAATTGTACACCGGAATTTGCTACATCAACTCGGCGACAATCGGCGCGGAAGTTCACTTGCCGTTTGGCGGAACTAAAGGAACGGGCAACGGTCACCGCGAAGCCGGAACACAGGTTCTCGACATCTTTACCGAGTGGAAATCAATCTATGTTGATTATTCGGGCAAGCTGCAAAAAGCGCAGATTGACGAATTTGAGATTTAATGTCGTTTCCGGATTTCAATAAAAACGGCGATTTGCCCGTTGGCATTTACCCGGCAACGTTGCAGGAAACTCTTGACCGTTTTGGAGAAGGATCTCTGCAACGTCAACTTGTCGCCAGACGTTTGGTAAAAGTTTACCGGCTGGCAAAAAGCACTGACCGGCTTTCGCGTTTTGTCATTTACGGCTCTTTCGTAACTAACAAAGAAAACCCAAATGATGTTGATGTTTTTCTCGTGATGGACGAAAATTTTGATAAAGATGCTTTTGGCAGCGAGGTCAGAAAAGTCTTTGAGCATCTTGAATCGCAAAACGATTTCGGAGTCAGCATTTTTTGGGCAAGGAAACAGTTTATTTTGGAAAACGAACAATTATTTATCGAAGATTGGCAGATTAAACGCGACAAAACCAGGCGCGGAATTGTGGAGATAATTGAAAATGATTAAAAACGATGTTGAACTTGAGGCGACCAAAGAACGCATCATCCGTTTTTGGCAAATGGTCGAAGCAATCAGAAAGGGTGAAACCGATTCGGCTAGCTATCGAGCTTCAGCTAGCGGCTTTCTGTCAGAAATTGACAAGATGAATCGCGAAGTAAATGAGTATCTTTCAATTCTTCCAAGCGAGTTTGAACGAGAGAAAGTTGCGGCTTGACTATTCGGGCAAGCTGCAAAAAGCGCAGATTGACGAGTTTGAGATTTGAAGCAACTAAAAATATTCCTGCAAAGGCGCAAAGACATAGGAAACCTAAGCATTTGAGGATTGCTTCTTTTTTCTTTCTTTGCGCCTTTGCACCTCTACAGGAAGTTTTAACTACGGAATCACAACACTTTAATTTGCACGCGCATTCAGTTTATCAGCATCGTTCTTGCTAAAATAATTCTTAAACATCAATTAAGCTACGGTGCGTTTTGACCGCCGGCAAACTTCCCCAAATAGTTTCTGGTTGTTGGAAATATGGGATTTGACGGTGTTAAAATAAATTTCACCGAAAATTTCGCAATGATTGAACTGAATCTTCAATTTCGGTTCAACAGTAATTCTGAAGGAGTAATAAAATGACAGCAGTGCAAAAAACCTTTGATATTCCGAAGTTCAAAGAACAATACGAAAATTTTATTGGGGGCGAATGGGTCGCGCCTCGAAACGGCGAATATTTTGACAACATCTCGCCCGTTGACGGCAAACCATTTACCAAAGTTGCGCGTTCGACTGAAGCCGACGTCGAACTTGCGCTCGATGCGGCGCATAAAGCCGCGCCTCAATGGAACATTGCTTCTGCAACGACTAGAAGCAATCTTTTGTGGAAGATTGCCGATAAGATGGAAGAAAATCTCGAACTGCTCGCTCGCGCCGAAACCTGGGACAACGGCAAGCCGATTCGGGAAACGATGGCAGCGGATTTGCCGCTGGCGATTGACCATTTTCGCTATTTTGCGGGCGTCATTCGTGCCGAAGAAGGCGGCGCGACGGAACTCGACGCGAACACGGTTTCGCTCAACATCAAAGAACCTTTGGGCGTGGTCGCGCAGATTATTCCGTGGAATTTTCCGATTTTGATGGCGACGTGGAAAATGGCGCCCGCACTCGCGGCGGGAAACTGCACGATTGTCAAACCCGCCGAACAGACACCTGCGAGCATTATGGTTTTGATGGAATTAATTCAGGACATTCTGCCACCGGGAGTTTTGAACATCGTCAACGGTTTCGGTCCCGAAGCCGGAAAACCTCTGGCGACCAACGAGCGCATCGCGAAAGTCGCGTTCACGGGCGAGACGACGACCGGACGACTTATTATGCAGTATG
>JBDTZD010000210.1:0-8734 GCA_040005335.1 Pyrinomonadaceae bacterium
GAGAATAGAGCGCAAATAATGCTTATTTGACCGATTTTAGCAGATTTAATTTTAATTTTATTTATGGCTATCTGCATAGTAAGTGTTCGATGCTTCATCGTAAAATTTGATGTTTGCGAAGGGTGAAAACAAAATGTCGCATTGTAAATTTCAATCTCAAACTACCGGCTTAATATTACTTGTCGCTTTCTTTGCATTTATCTCTCTTTCAAATGTCGTCGCTCAACAGGATAAGCTGATCGAAGCTATTGATTTTCAGGGCAACCGTCGCTTGAGTGACGAAGATATTCTCAAGCTCATCAAAACTCGCCCCGGCGACCGGTTCGACGAAAAGCTGTTGCAAGAAGATCTACAGTCTTTATTGAAACTCGGCGTATTCAGCCCATCGCAAATTAGAGTTTTAGCTGAAGAAGGGATGCGGGGCGGTGTAAATGTCATCTTTGAAGTTTTTGAATTACCACTTATCACCAAAGTTAATTTTGATGGTTTGAGGTACGCGACAAAAGAAGAAATTCTAGCGGAGTTGCGTGAACAAAAAGCGGAAGTTACGACTGAAAGTCCCTATCAACCGGAAAAATTATCAAAGGCACGACGCATAATTCTGGAGTATCTTGGTAAGAAACGTGGTTTTGTTGATGCTAGGGCTGACGTTACAACAGAAGAAGTATCAGCTACGACTTTGATTGTTTCTTTTGTTATTGACGAATTGCCGAACGACGACGAAGATTGTTGTGAGGATGACGCCGCATCGTACAAATAATCGGACGCGAGGCTGAAACACAAACTTTCATAAACCCAGTTTTCAGTGCGCCTCCAGCAGTTCAGACGTTATCTACCTGTATTTATTTTTCGTGAATCAAACAGATTTAAAAACTTTTCTTGCCGAGTGTCGCGAAATTGTTAATTGCAAGCTTGGCGAACTTGTTCCTGCTGCGACGATTGAACCGCAGTTTTTGCACGAGGCTATTCGTTGGAGTTTGCTCGGCGGGGGTAAACGATTTCGTCCAGCTTTGATGCTCGCCGTTGGCGCGGTGTTTGGAGCTGAAAACAGCAAACTGTTGCAAACCGCTGCCGCCCTTGAAATGATTCACACTTATTCTCTGATTCACGACGATTTGCCCGCGATGGACGATGACGATTTGAGGCGCGGATTGCCGACCTGTCATGTCAAATTTGATGAAGCGACGGCAATTCTGGCGGGCGATGCGCTGCAAACTTTGGCTTTTCAAGCAATTGCCGAAGACGGGAATCTAACCGCCGAAGTTCGCGTCCGACTAATTTCTGAAATCTCTCGGGCAGCCGGAACTCCCATCGGAATGATTGCCGGGCAGGTGTTAGATTTAGAGGGTGAAACGAGCATGGTAACAGGTGCTCAACTCGAAAAGATTCACAACACCAAAACCGGTGCAATAATTCGAGCGGCGGCGCGTTGCGGCGCAATTATCGGCAGCGCTAGCGAAAATGAGCTAAACTTAGTTTCAACTTATGCCGCCCATCTTGGACTGCTATTTCAAATTACCGATGATTTGCTTGATGTGACGGCGACGGCTGAGGATTTTGGTAAAACGCCGGGCAAAGACGCAAGAGCCGAAAAAGCGACATATCCGGCGCTGTACGGTTTAAACGAAGCCCAGAAACTCGCCGTCCAAACGCATCGTAAATGTCTCGACGCGCTTGAAGAAATTGAAAAACCATTTTTTTTGCTTGGGGAAATCGCTGATTATATTTTATTTCGGAAGGCATAACGGCGATAATAAACAGAGTTATGTACAAAGAATTTTACGGTTTCGAGGAAATGCCGTTTACACTAACTCCAGACCCGCGTTTTCTGGTTTTCACACCTTCGTACAACGAAGTTTTGGCCACTCTCTATTACGGCTTGGAAAATGATAAAGGAATGATTGTCTTGACCGGAGAGGTCGGGACGGGCAAAACGACTGCTTTGCGTTGGATATTGCGACGCTTGGATTCGTCGGTTTTGGCAGCTTACGTTTTCAATCCGCGTTTGTCTGTCGAAGACTTTTATCAGCAACTCGGAACAATGCTTGATCTAAAGGAGTGGGAAACCAAAGCAGAGTTGCTCACCTTGCTTGGCGAAACGCTCGAAGAGCGTCACAGGTTAGGGCTTAAAACCGTCCTTATTCTTGACGAAGCGCATGAGCTTTCCGATTATGTCTTAGAAGAAATTCGGCTTCTTCTTAATTTTGAGTCAGATACGGCAAAGCATTTGCAAATTGTTTTGACGGGACAACCCGAACTCCGCAATGTGCTGAACAAGCCTAATTTACGTCAGCTTAAACAGCGTGTCGCTCTGCGTTGTCACATCCACGCCCTGCCCAATCAGCAGGAGACCGAGCGTTATATCACCGAACGACTTCTGCTGGCGGGTTCAACGCAACCAATTATTTTTACGCCCGATGCAGTTGATTATATTTTCCTCGTCTCCGAAGGCATCCCGCGCCAAATCAATAATCTCTGCGATAACGCTTTGCTGGCGGGCTATGCCGCCAGTGAAATGCTGATCGGCAGAGAAATTATCGAAAAAGTCGCAAATAACCTCGATTTGCTGCCGCGAGCTCTGATTTCTGAAACCGAACCTTCAAATCTTTCAGTAGCCAGGTTGTTGACCGAAGAAGGACGCGCCGAACTAATTAACGGAAGCAAAAGCAAAACCGAAACGATTAATCCCGTTACTATCAATCAGAATTCGCAATAAAATTTTGTTTTGGCAAATGCGCTTCTATCTACCCAAAATTCAACAATAAGGAAATTGATTGCGATAACCATCATTAACGCCTTTCAAATGAACGTAATCCCCTTCTATCTTGCTCACGCGAAATGGTTTATAAAGATATTCATGTCCCAATGCTAATCCTATCAAGGCCGCAAAAAACACTAAAAAGCCAAATCCGATAATTTCCGCTGAAAAAGAAAAAACGATTAGAATGGCAGCCAGAACTCCTCCACCTATCAAAAAATTTTTAGTCGCATTTCGATCATCAACGTGTTTTCGACAAAGCGGAATTTCAAGACTAACCGTTTGACTCAATACTAAAGATAGAATGCAATAAATTAGCGGACTGATAAGAGCTATATAAAGCAAAGGGTTATGCCATCTAAACTTTTGCCTGACATAAACAGTATCGTAAGAGGAGGAGTATTGATTACCGCATTTAACGCAAGTCGCCGGGAAAGTAGCGTTGCGATGAACAACAAGTTCGCCGCCCTTTTGCCATATTCCTTGCGAGTGCATTTCCTGCTGTAGGTAAGGCTGACCATAAGATTGCTGATAAGGATGCGCGTAAGGAGGTGGATAAACAGGCGGGTTTATTTGAGACCATTGGTTAAACCCGATGTTTGACTGAGGCGGGTAATCCGGCGTCTGAAAAGAAATCGGCGGCTGTTGCGATTCGGGCGTCTGAAAAGAAATTGGCTGCTGCGGCTGTGCCTCAAAATATCGAGGATCCGCTTGATTTTGATGCGGAGGCAGCGGCGGCCGCCTCGCTTGCGGCGGCGGCGCAGCAGCAGACCGCGCTGGTTGTTGAAATGCTCCCGGTGGCAAACTGATGTTGATGTTGAGCGTGGTTCCCTCGCTCGAATAATTAATGTTTTGTAACGGGTTTTCACAACGCTTACAAACGGAGGCGTTGGCAAAATTGATAAGGTTACAGTTAGAACATCTGACACGATTATTCATAATTTTTGGCAGCAAATCTTAGATTAGTGAGAGGTGGAAAAAGATTGGACCGGCTCTGCGAATTGCCACTGCAAATTATATTGTCGTCGCTTCGCAACTGTCAACGATTTTCGCAAACATATTTAAACACACCCAAAATAGTCGCTATTATTTGGGTTACAGATTTTCCTTTGGCAAAAGAATCGAGAAAATACTGCTTCGTCCACAAGCTTTGGAATCTTGGCTTATTAAGTTTTGGGCATCGGTTTTAGATTGAGAGTGGTTGCGCGGAATTGTTTATGGTGAGCAGAAAATGGGGGACTTGAAAATTTATTTTCAAGTCCCCCATTTTCTAGAAAGCTAACTTATGCAGCGTTCCATCTTTACCAAATCTGGCAGCGGTCGTCGCGAACCATTTTGTCACCGGTTTTGCATTGAAACGCTTCGGCAAACACGGGTAAATTGGACAACGGTCCGTTCACGCGGAAACTCCCAATCGCATGAGGGTCAGTCTGTACTTGTTGACGAACGGCTTCATCACGCGATTTGCCCGCCCAAACTTGCGCGTATCCTAAGAAGAAGCGTTGTTCCGGCGTAAATCCGTCAATGTTTGCCGGTCGCGGTTTGCCTTCAAGCGATTTTTGATAAGCTCTGTAGGCCATCGTCAAACCGCCCAAATCCGCAATATTTTCGCCCAAAGTCAGTTTGCCTTGCATATTTAAGCCGGGCAAAACTTCGTAAGCCGAAAATTGGTTGGAAACGCAATCTGCCTTGGCTTCAAACTGTTTGCGGTCGCTTTCTGTCCACCATGATTTAAAATTGCCTGAAGCGTCAAATTTGCTTCCTTGATCATCAAATCCGTGCGTGATTTCATGACCGATAACCGCTCCGATAGCTCCGTAGTTAATGGCATCGTCCGCATTGGCGTTAAAAAACGGCGGCTGCAGTATGCCTGCCGGGAAAACGATCTCGTTGGAAATCGGCGAATAATAGGCGTTAACGGTGGGCGGCGTCATTCCCCAACGAGTTTTATCAACTGGCTTTCCCAAATCCTGCAAATTGCGGTTAGTTTCAAACTTTGCCGAACGGATAGTGTTGTCAAAGTAAGATTTGCGGTCAACTTTGAGTCCAGCATAACCTCGAAGTTTGTCCGGATAACCAATTTTGCGCTGATAAGTATTAAGTTTTTCCAGCGCTTTCTGGCGCGTTTCGGGTGACATCCAATCAAGCTGCGCGAGACGTTCGCGATAAGCGGCGAAAAGATTATTGATAAGATCGTCCATTCGCTTTTTGGCTTCGGGCGTAAATGCGCGTTTGACGTAGGCTTGTCCGAGCGCTTCGCCGACCGTTCTATCAACCATCGCTGTACAGCGTTTCCAACGCGGTTCTTGTTCTTTTGTGCCGCGCAGCGTTCGACTATAAAAATCGAAATTCTCGTCAGCAAATTTCTTTGGCAAAACATTTGCCGCATCGTTTAAAACCATCCAGCGCAGATATGTTTTCCAGTCATTCATTGGAACATCCGCGAGCATTGCGTTTACTTCTTTGAAAAAGTCAGGCTGACCGATGTTGATTTCGGTGAAAGTGGGCGCACCGCGCTGCCTAAGATAAGCGTTCCAGTCAAAATTTGGAGTCAACTTTTGTGCGTCGGCAAATGAAATCTTGTTGTAACGAGCTTCGGGGTTACGCAGTTCAACCGGAGCTTTTGAGGCGAGCGCCAAACGAGTTTGAATTCGCATTACAGTATCGGCGTCAATTTTGGCTTGAGCACCATCTTCGCCCAAAAGCGCAAACATATTTGTCATGTGCTGCACAAATTTGGTGCGAATTTCCTGCGATTTTGCATCGTCTTTTGTGTAATATTCGCGGTTTGGCAGGCTGAGTCCGCCTTGTCCGGCATTGGCGATATTCGTTGTACTGTTTTTGATGTCAGGTCCAGCGCCGAAACCGAAGATGGCAGGAACACTGTCCGTGTGCATTTTGGCAATTACAGTCGCCATATTGCGCGCGTCTTTGATTCGATTAATTTCTTTCAAATACGGATTAAGTGGTTTTGTTCCAGCCCTTTCAATTGAGGCTTCATTCATGCACGAAGCATAAAAATCTCCGACCAACTGTTCGTCGCTTCCCTTAGCGGCGCCAGTATTTTTGGCTGTGGTTTCGGCAACTTCGCGTAAAATGTTGCGATTGTTTTCCGATAAAATATCAAAACTGCCAAAACGCGAACGGTCAGCTGGAATTTCAGTATTTTTCACCCAAGTGCCGTTGGCATATTGAAAAAAGTCGTTGCACGCTAAGGCTGATGGATCCATGCGAGTAACGTCAAAGGCTTTGCTTTGCGCGAATGTCGTGACTGAAAATGCGCCGAGTATGAACCCCGCTCCTATTTTGCGAAGCGTGTTTGAAAAACGCATAAAAAAATTCTCCTCTAAATTTAAAATTTCTTTGTGAAATAATGCGGAAATTATTGCTGAATTTGTTACGTTCAGATGCTCAAAAGGTTTCATCAGTTGACCGGTTCAAACTGCTCGGCAACAGCTTTTTGCAGTACGCTTGCTAAAATCTTGCGATCTTTGGAACGAAGCGGTTTTGAGCCGAAGGTAATGGTGCAGTCAAAGCTTTGCAGTTTGAATAAATCAAACAAATGTGTGGCAAAATCCGATTCTTCGCGCCACCAGCAGACAGCTTCCGAAGCGGGCGAATCGCATTTGCGTGTTTGGTAAGAAATGCTGGCGTAATAAACTGGCAAATCACGAGCGGCGGCAAACTCTAAAAACGAGGATTTGAAAGGTAAAACCTGTTTGCCGTTGCTAGTCGTTCCTTCGGCAAAGATTATAACGCCTTCGCCGCGTTCTAAAGCGGCAATAATTTCCGCCCCAGCACGCGGAATGTCGCGCCGATTGTCGCGGTTAATATAAATCATTCCCATGTTACGAATCATCGTGCCGGCGGCAAACCAACTTTCAATGTCCGCCTTAGCGACAAAAACGCCTTTTGCCGTGCTCCGCAGCGTAGCAACGTCAAAATAGCTTAAATGATTTGAAACCAACAAAAACGGCGGCTTTGGAGCAGTGCCAATGATTCTCAATCGCGCTCCAGCGATCCAAACAAACCCCTGCGCCCATTTTTTGAAAATAAACTCGCGAAGCCCGCGTCGCGCATTTTCGTCGCGCAGCCAAGGGGCAATAAACCAGAGCGAATAAAGGCTGAGCGTCATTCCCAAGAAGGCGGCAAACTTGAGCGTGGCAATTATTGATTTCATTGGTGATTTTGCCACAGAAAAGACAAAATGAATTTATTAAATCTCGATGTTTATTTACGATTAGCTTGGTTGTTGACTGAATTTAAGCATAGCTTCGGCTTGCGCGAAAAGCATCTCGAAGTATTTTTCGTCAACCGTTTCTTTGTCGAAAATCACAAAAAAATCGATGGTTTTGAATTGCCGGTCAATGACCGGCTCGCCGCAGACTTTCGCCCCGATCTTAATGTAAGTCCCAAACAGACGCGGAACTTCAAGCTCATCTGTTGTATCGGGCGAGTGTAAATCACTTGGCTGACAAGCATACTCAGCGCGTGGTGTCACCCGCAGTGTCGGATGAACATGCCCGTCGCGTTCAAATTGACGAAGTGCGCGTTTTCCCTCGGTGCAGTCTTGCGACATCAGCGAACAACAGCCAAACATATAACGCTTTTGCTTAACAGTCATATACATTGCCAGACCTTTCCAGAGCAAAAACAAAACTCGTGTGTTGCGGTGACTGCGGTCAATACAGGCACGCCCCGTTTCCACTGATTTATCCAGAACATTGGTGGGCAGTAAACTTAAATCAAATTCCGATTCAGTGTAAAACCCGTTAGCGTCTCGCGCCATTTCATACGTTCGCAGGCGATATGTCCCGACCACGTTATTCGTTGCTTTTTCGACTACGATCAGGTGATGACAGCTTTGATCAAATTCGTCTTCGTCGCGCTCGGTGAGATACGAAGATTGCAGACCTTCGTTAAATTCGAGATTAAAAACTTCAAACCGCAGGCGCAGAGCCGCATCAATTTCCTCATGCGTCGAAGCAAAACGGGCGACATAACGCCCTTCGGCGATTTCTTCGGTTGGTAGATTTTTGGTGTAAATCGGATAATCGGTTTCCTTTTGAATCGTCGGCGCGTAGGATTGATGAATTTCTGACATTTTTCAATTAAATACCGTGAATCGGTTTTGCGTCAAAATTAAACATAAAATCTGCCTCCCGCGCAAATAAAAAAGCGAGTTCCTGCACGGAAACCCGCTTTTTTATTTAACTGTCTTGATAGTATCCTCCCTTCATCGGCTTTGACGAGCCGACAGTTTTTGGGCGATGGTGGCAGCGAGTTTGTCGAGCGCGGCATAGATTCTGCAGCAGGGCTTTACTCTTTTCTCCTTCGCCCAATCTTCGCGTGCTTTCTTGGAAACCGCCAGCAAAACATAATTGTATTCAAATCGCGCTGAACGCAGAGGCGCAGTCAATTGACGAGAACGCGCCGCGCTTGATCGCCGATTTGGGTGATCAGGAAATCAAACAATTCGCGCTCGCGCCCGACGGTAATTCGTTTGCCTATAATCGCGGCGAATGGCTGCTCGAGGCGGTTTTGGTTGACGGTTTGAAATAATAAAAAGGCGGCGCGAAATAATTATTTCGCGCCGCCTTTTTATTTCGTTATTCGATTTCGGATTTAGAAGTTATCGTCCGAATCGTCCATTCCCGCTCCGATCTCATCAACATCAACTTCGGACATGGCAAAATCGTCCATGTCTTCGACAATGTTCATGCCGTCGGGCATCACGCCGCTCGCATCGTCCATCACGATGCTGGTCGTCGCTTGCGCGTCCAAATTCAAACCGTCGCCAGTCAGAGCCGTAAATTCGTCCGGTTCCGGTTCGTCTTTGCGTCGCGCCGTATTATCGTAGGCAACTTCGACATTGCGATAACGCTTCATCCCGGTTCCAGCCGGAATCAGGCGTCCCATAATCACGTTTTCCTTCAAACCGCGCAGAAAATCCACGCGTCCGGAAATCGCTGCTTC
>JBDTZD010000428.1:0-8732 GCA_040005335.1 Pyrinomonadaceae bacterium
TTTTGCGTATCGGATAATTACACATTCCATCACTTCTTCTCCAAAGTTCACTCAAAAATAAAATGGCACGTGACAATAGAAGAAAAAGATGTGACGCAACCAAGCGGAGTTGCAACGACAGAATTTGGCTTACAGTAAATAAGACTAAAGTTGCAAAAAAGGCTGTCTTTTTGAGACAGCCTTTTTTTGTACTTAGAATAGATTTAATTTATTTGAATTGGAAACGGCATAAACGACAGCACAAAAACGGCGAGCGTTAAAACTGCAATTAATCTTCGTTTAGCATCAATCGGTTCATCAATCAGCGGCTCGGGATGCGGCAAGCGGAGCAAAACCGCGAGCAAAATCGTGAAAATTAAGGTTCCCGGCGTGTTATAAATCTCCCAGCCGATAATTGTCAAAATCACCATTACGACAAAAGCGACCCGCCCAATCCAATAATGAATGCGTTCACCTAAAACCGAATAAACCGCATGTCCGCCGTCAAGCTGACTGACCGGCAACAAATTTAAGCTCGTGACCAGCGTTCCGACCCAAGCCGCCGAATAAAACGGATTAACCAGTCCGAGCGTTGGATCAACGCCCATCAAAGACCCGATTAATCTGGTCAAAAGCGGGTCGGCAAAAGTCAATCCAGAAGGCGCTCCCGGCGGTGCATACTGCATTGTCGCCAATCCTACAATTGCTATCGGAATTATCACCGCAAAACCGGCGAGTGGTCCAGCCACGCCAATGTCGAAAATAGCTTTGCGCGTTGGCATCGGCGACTGCATTTTAATCACCGCGCCGAGAGTTCCGGCCGGACTCAAAAAAGGCAGCGGAATAAAATAAGGCAGTGTTGCTTTGACACCGTACAGACGGCAAGCGATGTAATGCCCGAATTCGTGAAAAGTTAAAATCGTCAGAAGCGAAAGCGAAAAAGCCAGACCATTAAATAAAATTGCCGGATTTGCCCAAACTTGTGTAATAACGGCAGTAAACATGACGGCGAAAACATTCGGAATTATTAAGAGCCATTCGAGCAGATTAGTTGGATCCTCAATCTTCGGTAGTTCAACACCGGAACCAAGTGGGGGCAACAGTCCGGCCATGGTCGCCGTTATTAGCGTTAGCAAGAATAAAAATCCGTGTTTGAACCATTCTCTCGTTGTCGGACGCAATTCTTCCGGCGGAATAAAATAGAGCGGGCGAAACTCGTCGTCCATAATTTTTGCCATGATTTACCTGAAACAAAAACGACCGAACTTTTGCGTGTTCAGCCGTTCCTAATGAAAAATCTGAAAACTAGCTCTTATTCAGATGCCTTTTTTGCTTTTTTAGTGGTCTTATTATCAGTTTTGCCGTCGCCGCTTTTGGCTTTCGGCTGCAAATCTTTGCCCGGTTTAAAACGAATCGTTTTGCCAAGCGGAATTGCGACTTCTTCGCCAGTGCGAGGGTTGCGTCCGATACCGCGTTTTCTGGGCTTGACGGTAAAAACACCGAAGCCGCGAAGCTCGATTCTTTGACCGTTCGCCAGAGAATCTTTCATCGCGTTAAATAACGATTCGACTACCTGTTCGGCTTTTTGTTTAGGAACTCCCGTCTCATTTGAGAGGCGATTAACAATATCGAGTTTTATCACTTTTTGCTTATCTCCAAATAAAATATTACGCCGCAGATTTGTATCATGAAGAGTTGCAACGTTTTATAGCGATGATAGAGAGCAGTCCAAGGAGTGTCAAGAATGAAACGGTTAATTTATTAACTGCTCGCCGATTTTTCTCTAGTTTTTATAGGACGAGTCAAGGCGATCAAGTTTTCTCAGCAAACCCGGAAAAACCAAATCTGCGCCCATTCCCTTAGTCACAGTATCGGCTTGCGCAGCGATGCCCTGCAAGACAGGAGCAGCGATGGAAGCGACTTCCTGCCCGCCGGACTGCGCCAAAATCTGAATGCGGCAGGCCGATTCTAAAACATACATTCGCAAAAATGCGTCTGCTATGGTTGCTCCGCAAACAAGCAGACCGTGATTTCGCAAAATCATAAACATTTTTTCGCCCAGATCTGCGACCAGACGCGGCTGCTCGTCTTCGTTTAAAACTATACCTTCGTAACCGTGATAACCAAGTGAGCTTAAAGGCAGCAAGGATTGTTGTGAGAGCGGCAATAATCCTTGTTTTTGAGCCGAGACCGCCGTTCCATAAAGCGAATGTGTATGGAGCACACAACCGACGTTAGGGCGAGCGCGGTGAATTGCGCTATGAATAGTAAAACCGGCAGGATTGATAAAATACGAAGTTTCCGAAACGATATTACCGTCAGGATCAACTTTGACGAGGCTTGAAGCCGTGATTTCGTCAAACAACATTCCGTAAGGATTGATTAGGAAATGATGCTCCGCGCCCGGCACTCTCGCCGAAATATGCGTGAAAACAAGATCGTCCCATCCAAAATGAGCGACCAGCCGGTAAGCCGCTGCGAGATTGACACGGACTTTCCATTCTTCCGGCGAAATTTCGCGGCTACTTAATGCAATTGGCTGCGACATAATTTTTTTCTCCTGCTTTAAAACCTTGGTATATTGCACTTTAACTTTTTTTGGCAAAACGGGACAAGCCGCACGGAACGATTTTTGCGCTTGGCAATTAATTGTTTATGATAACGGCTGGAAATAATACAGGAGAGCAAAACTATGTTATGGAAAGGGCGCCGCGAAAGCGGAAATGTCGAACTTGGCGGCGGCGGGGGCGGCATTGGCGGAACGGGCTTAGCGCTTGGGGGCGGCGGTTGTGGGACTTTGATAATTATAATTCTTGCTTTGCTGTTCGGTGTTGATCCGAGCAGCCTCCTCAATGGTACTCAGCAGGTTGATCCGAACCCCCCCCAACAAACACAGAATCAACCAACAACACAAAATCAGTCGCAACAACGCGCAGGAGGACGCAACGAAAGCGAGATGGAGCAATTTGTTCGCGTCGTCGTGGCGGACACTGAAGACATTTGGCGCGCCGAATTTCGCAAAATCGGCAAAACTTACCAAGATCCAAAACTCGTCTTATTTAACGGTCAAGTACGCTCAGCCTGCGGATTTGCGAGCGCGGCGACCGGGCCGTTTTACTGTCCGGCGGATGCAAAAGTTTATCTTGACACGTCGTTTTTCCGTGAATTGCAAACGAAATTTCGCGCTTCCGGGGATTTTGCGCAGGCTTACGTGATCGCTCATGAAATCGGGCATCATGTGCAAAATTTGCTTGGAACAAGCGATAAAGTTGACCGAGCGCAAAGCCAAGCCCGCAGTAAAGGGGAAGCAAATCAATATTCGGTTGCGCTCGAATTACAAGCCGATTGTTATGCTGGAATTTACGCCCATGATGCGGCGCAAAAAGGGATTTTAGAAGCGGGCGACGTCGAAGAAGCTCTCCGTGCGGCAAGCGCTGTCGGCGACGATAATATTCAAAAGCAAACTCAAGGGTATGTCGTGCCTGATTCGTTTACACACGGCTCGTCTCAGCAACGCTCATCTTGGTTTAATCGCGGTTATCAAAGCGGCGATATGAAGCAATGCAATACTTTTGCAGCCAGATAAACAGAATCCTAATTTGTTTAGCGGCGGGCTTTCCCGCCGTCTTTAGTTTAACTAGCTCTGATTCTTAAAAACTTTCGCTTCCCAACTTGAATCAAGACGTTTTTATTGTTAGCGATTTCAATTTCCGCAGCTACGTTCGAGATTTTCTCGCCTTCTACTTTGACGCCACCTTGTTCGATAAGGCGTTTGGCTTCAGCCATTGAAGCGGCGAGATTGGTTTCGACCAGCAGGCGTGGTAATTTCCAAACCTCAGCCGCTACGGTCGTTTCTTCTATTTCGTCGGGAATTTCCTTTTGGACAAAACGACGATTAAATTCATCTTCAGCTTCGCGCGCGGCAGAATGCGAGTGAAAATCTGCAATAACAAGCTTTGCTAGATTGACCTTAAGCCCGCGCGGGTTTTCGCTGCCGGTTTTCATCGCTTCAATTTCACCTATTGAAGTGTCGGTCAGCAACTCGTAATAACGCCACATTAATTCATCAGAAATTGACATGATTTTGCCAAACATCTGACTCGCCGGTTCATCAATTCCGATGTAATTGCCCAGAGATTTCGACATTTTATTGACGCCATCCAAGCCTTCGAGCAGCGGCGTTGTGATAATTACCTGCGGCTCTTGATTGTATTCGCGCTGAAGATTTCGTCCGACGAGCAGGTTGAATTTTTGGTCAGTTCCGCCAAGCTCAACGTCGGCTTCGAGAGCAACGGAATCGTAGCCTTGCACCAGCGGATAAAGTAATTCGTGAAGCGCAATCGGCTTTTCTTCCTGAAGGCGTTTGGTAAAATCATCGCGCTCGAGAATTTGTTTAACCGTTGTATGCGAAGCGAGCTTTACGAATCCGGCAGATCCGAGCGCGTTGAGCCATTTCGAGTTAAATTCAATGACGGTTTTTTCCGCGTCGAGAAGTTTGAAAATCTGCGCTTTATAAGTTTCGGCGTTTGTCGCAATTTCCTCGGCTGAGAGCGGAGGGCGCGTCACGGTTTTTCCCGTCGGGTCACCGATCAGTCCGGTAAAATCCCCAATTAAGAAAATAACTGTGTGACCTAGCTCTTGGAAAGCTTTGAGTTTACGAATGACAACCGTGTGACCGAGATGAATGTCGGGCGCGGTCGGGTCTGCGCCAAGTTTAACGCGCAAAGGCTGACCGGTTTTTGCAGATTTTTCAAGTTTGTTTTTTAAATCTTCTTCGCGGATAACATCAACCGCGCCTTTTGTTAAGTATGAAAGCTGTTCTTGTAATATCATTTGGTTTTATATTTTGGGCTTTCGGCTTTGGTGAAAACAAAGATTACCAATTTCATAGATTTAAGACCAAAGACCTGCAAAGCATAAATTGCCAAATCATCCGCTCACGCGTTTCATCAAAAACGTATTCGCCGGACTCAACCCGCCAAAAACCTTCAAAACGCCATTGACCGATTGCAAGTTTATTAAAAAGCGGGACGGCATGTTTTGTTTCAATTGCAGCGAGCAAAGCGCGGTTTGCCGGACTCAAAGGCTGGTCTCCGCGTCTGCCGTTGCCGGTGTATAAAATGCGCTTACCATCAGCATCGAGCTGGTCTGGATAACAAGGATTAATGCGCCCAAAATCGGTCAGCAGCGAAATCAGTCGCTCGTTTTTCTGATAAATGCCCATGCGAACACGGTGAATCCGCGAAACTTCAGCCCACGAATAAAGATTGCCGCGCTTGAACGACGCGGCAATCTCAGTTTCAGTCAAATTTGACCCAATTGTCATGGTAGCAGATATAACGCTGCCGGAATTGTAATGTCCCCGCCCGCACCAAATTGAACGGCATTAAAATTATTGTTGCTGCTGTTGAGATAATACCAGTTGCCGTTAACAGGACGATAAACCGCAATGTCCGCTTTGCCGTCGCCATCGTAATCGGCTGCGACTGGAACATCGCTGTTGATGCCAAAACCGACGGCTTGAATCGAATTGTTCGAGCTTTGCAAAGCATACCATGAGCCGGTTGACGGGCGGAAAACCGCCACATCCGATTTGCCGTCTCCATCGTAATCAGCCGGAGCAACGCGATCACCGATGGCGCCAAACTGAACCCCGAAAAAGCCTTGCGCCGAACGTAATTCGTACCAGATTCCTGATGATGGTCGAAAAACGGCTATATCGGCTTTGCCATCGCCGTCGTAGTCGCCAGCCACCGGTACATCGCCGGTAGCTCCAAATTGCGACGCGCTAAAAGCTCCGTTTGACAAATCGAAAGTGTACCAAGCGCCATTGGATGGTCTGAAAACAGCAATCTCAGCTTTGCCGTCGCCGGAAAAGTCAGCCGGATCTGGAATGTCGCCGCCCGCACCAAACTGAGTTGTTGAAATGGTACTGTTTGAACTTCGCAAAACATACCAAACGCCGCTTGACGGGCGATAAACAGCGTAATCAGTTAATCGGTCACCGTCGAAATCTTCTGGCACGGGACGGTCGCCGACTGCTCCAAACTGTACTGCGGAAAACGCTCCGCTGCCGCTTCGCAAAGCGTACCAAGCTCCATTTGACGGGCGAAAAACTGAAATATCAGATTTACTATCACCATCGAAGTCGTACTTAGTCGCCGTTGTTGATCGAACGGTCAAACAACTCCCGCTGCTGTTTGCAAACGCACCAATTTGGGTCCGCGAAACCTGGCAGAAAGTAAAAGGCGTGTCATAAGATAACTGCGCATTCATAATCGTTCCTGCACAGCTTTGCGCAGTATCAACGTGCGCCGCGCTGAAATTATGACCAATTTCGTGTGCAGTTATAAGAAACTGCGCCGGTTCGGAATTAAGATAGCTCGACATTCCGTAAGCGAATGCCGGATTTGTGCAAATTACACCAACAAATGATAACCCTTGTCCGAATAAAACCGATTTTCCAGTGAAATAATGCGCCGCGTCGCGCGGGTATTGCGATACAGGAAAATTGGCGTTCCAATAATCTTTAAAAGTCGTCAAGGCGCCGTTCATATTTGCCGGATACGGGTCGGCTGTTGTCCAAGCGTGCTGAAATGTGACCGAGAAAGTTATTCCTAGCTCCTGCTCGTATTTGCCTTCAATCAGATTAAGAATGTGCAGAATATCCTGGTTCGAGTTTGCAGCCGAACCGCCGTGTGCGGAGACA
Organism: Pyrinomonadaceae bacterium; assembly: GCA_040005335.1. GTDB lineage: Bacteria > Acidobacteriota > Blastocatellia > Pyrinomonadales > Pyrinomonadaceae > JBBQUS01. Next base: position 6,689 of record JBDTZD010000428.1, read on the forward strand.
AAATCAAAATCGGCTTCAGTCGCAATTTTAGCAACTTTTAAAGTGACAAAAGATGTGGGCGCTTCGTTTGCCGGCAGATATTTTTGCGCGGCAGCCTCAATGCGTTCTTCCAATCCGCATGAAAGCGGGATCGTTTGGACTACATCTTTGGCTTCGTAGAAAACCAAATCGTCAGGCGCAGCGGATTTCGCAAAATGCTGGGCCGGTTCAACATAAAATTGCTTGCCGCCGATAAAAATAAAACCTTCAATAACTGAATCATTAATGGTTAGACGAACTATGGAATCCTCTGAGCCATCAACCGTGCCTTTAAAATTCTGAATAACGGGGCGCGCCTTGGTCTGGCGTAAACCGTTAGCACCAGTTTCAGCAGCTCGATAATTGGGCGAGAGCAAATCGCGCGGCTGAAGATGTAAATTAAAAGTTTGGTTGTTTGCAGCGAACGCCAAACGACCGGTTTGCGCGATTTGTCTGAGCGATTCGGGGGTGGTTATTTTGAGTAAATCATAGCGCTGGAGAGCCGCATTCAATTCTTGTTGAGCGGCCTGATTAATCGCTTGTCCGTTAGTGTTATGTGAGAATAAACAAACGTACAAAATTGCGAGAAAGAGAGGAAATTTTTTCAACATGAGGGAGCATCCTTTTCTACTGGATTTCTAGTAGGATTGTTAGTGAGTGGTGTCTAAACTGATCAAAATAGTTTGCGTTGGATATTAATTGAGGGGGCGCAAACTGATTCAGCGAGTCTGAATTAAAAATGCTAGACTCTCAAATTTAGATTAAGGCTGGACAAAGAGTTTTGTCAAGGTTTAACAATAAAAAATACCAGTGATTTGTTAAGTGTTTCAAACAATCTGAAGTATTAATGTTAAGGACTAACAAATAAACTTTTATAAGTTAACCTAAGATTTAAAGTGTTTCTAAATGTGGCGAAAATTGCTGGGAAAAACTTGGCGTGCGATGCCGGTGTGGGCGCGGCGTACCGTTATTAGAGCAACACAACCGAGTTTTACGGTTTCGGCTGCTGTCGTCGTGATTGATGATGTCGGCCGCGTTTTGCTGCTTAACCATATCTTGCGTCCGGCTTCAGGTTGGGGAGTTCCAGGCGGATTTTTGAATGTCAACGAACAGCCGCCTGAGACGGCTTTGCGCGAAGTTTTTGAGGAAACGGGCTTGAAAGTTACCATTTTGGAGATGTTTCGGGTTCAAACTATCAATCGCCACGTTGAGTTTTGGTTTGTCGGTCGAGCCAGTGGCGAGGCTGCCGTCAAAAGCCGTGAAATTCTTGAAGCGAAGTGGTTTAGATTCTCCGAGATGCCGCCGGAAATGAGCAAAAAAGAGCAACGGTTGATTGAACAAGCATTGCAGATTGGAGAAAAGTTGCAGAATTGAGTTATTCTTGCGCTTACTAAAAAATTTTATTAACAAGAGGAGTTTGAAAAATGGTCAGTTTAATTCCGACGCCAGAATCAGTCATGAATATTCTGCAGGATTCCGGCGCATATCTCAAAGGACATTTCGTTTATCCTTCAGGCAAACATGCCGCGCATTACTTTCAAATGCCCCTCGCCTTTCGCTACTACGATACAGCGCGGGTTTTAGCCGTTGGCTTGAGCCGCTTGTTCCGAATAGAACGCGAAATCTCCAGCCATCTGCCAAAAATTTCGGTGATTAGCCCGAGTCCGGGCGGGATTCCGGTGGCTTTTGGTGTCCGCGAAGCTTTGAGCGCTACTCAAATTTACTGGGCGGAGCTTGAAAACGGCGAACGCAAATTTCGCCAATATGTTACAGCGGGCGAAATTTATCCTTGCATTTTGGTTGATGACATTGTGCGAACGGGCAGGGCGCTCGAAGAAACCGTCAAACTTGTACAGGATTTAGGCGCCGAAATTATCGGTTGCGGCGCAATCGTCCGTTTTCAGGATGCGCCGAAAGAAGTTGCCGGCGTTCCGATCAAGTCTTTAGTCGAGTTTGACTGCAATTTTTACGACACATTTGACGAACTGCAAAAATCAGAGGGCGTCAGCGCGGAACAAACTGAAGA
>JBDTZD010000189.1:0-2605 GCA_040005335.1 Pyrinomonadaceae bacterium
CCGCTCGATGTCGTCGCGTGGCACGGAAATTACGCGCCTTACAAATACGATTTAAGCAGATTTAACACAATCGGCTCCGTTTCATTTGATCATCCTGATCCAAGTATTTTCACGGTTTTAACTTCCCCTTCCGCCGAACAAGGCACAGCAAATTGTGATTTTGTGATTTTTCCCGACCGCTGGCTCGTCGCCGAAAATACGTTTCGCCCCCCGTGGTTTCACCGCAATATCATGTCTGAATTTATGGGCTTGTGTTTTGGACAATACGACGCCAAGGAAGAAGGTTTTGTCGCTGGCGGCGCCAGTCTGCACAATCAAATGTCGGCTCATGGACCAGATGCCGAAGCGTTCGAAAAAGCTTCAAACGCTGAACTCAAACCCATTAAGCTTTCCGGGACAATGGCATTTATGTTTGAGTCGCGTTATATCATTCGCCCGACCGAATTTGCAATGAAAACGGCCGAACTGCAGCATGAATATTTTGAAGTGTGGCAAAAATTAAAGAAAAACTTTCAACCGTGAAAATTAAACTGATAATTTTAATCTTATTTTTACTATTTTCGGTTAGCTGTATTGCAGTACCGCCTGCGCCGACGATTAAAAATCAGCAAATTTCAACGCTTGAAAATGCATCTTTTGATAATCATTCACCCGAAAACTATCAATCAAAACTGAAAACTATTGCTATCGAAAGATTAAAGCTGGCTGACGAATATCGGAAAGCAACCGGTGAAATCGCCAAAAAGAACGTTCTTGAAAAAGCGCGAATCAAATTTATTGCTTCGATTGATAAAGATATTTTCCCTTTTTGGTACGGTACGGATTGGGATTTTTATGGTACTACCGAAAAACCGGGCGAAGGTAAAATAGCCTGTGGCTATTTCGTAACCACTGTTCTACGCGATGCGGGTATCAGTTTAAACCGGGTTTCGTTGGCACAGCAGGCTTCGGAAAACATCATTAAAAGCTTGACCACCGCACCGTTTATTCAGCGTTATCACAACGCCGGAATCGAAAATTTTGTCGAAGAAGTGAAAAAAGAAGGTTCTGGTCTTTATATTGTCGGGCTTGACTTTCATGTGGGTTTTATCTTGCAGGACAATGGAAAAGTTTATTTTATTCATTCGAGTTATATCGAGCCGAGCGAAGTAATTCGAGAAGAAGCTGTTAAATCAGCGGTGCTGGCAAATTCCAAATACAGAGTTATCGGGAAAATTTCAGGCGACGACCAATTAATAATTAAATGGCTTAATCAAACCTCAATTCCGACCCTCAAACGATAAGTTTGCTTATTAAAATCAAAGAGTTAACTGATAACGAATTTGTACTAAAAATCCAAACACGGCGACTATCCAACCTCTTGAAGCCAGGCAAATTTTGCAAAGGAAGTTCAGTCGCGAAGGTATCTACAAAAAAACTTTTTACAAACTGTGGTTTGCCCTCATTCAAATCTAAGTTAAACTGTGCTTAGTTTGCTCAATATTGACTGCCCCTTGTCAACGCGACAGACTATCAAATTGGAATTAATATTTTTTTATAGATGAGCGAAAATGTAAAAGATTCGTTGCGAGTATTGCTGTCCGGAGTGATTGATTACGCGGGATTGTTTCCACCTGCTCAGCTTTCGATGGCGGCGGCCGTGCAAAACTTTGCCGATTACTTAAAAAGTGAATATTCATGGATGTTGGGGCGTTTTATCGTACCGGCAGATTTGCTGGATGATTTTGCACATCATGCTCAGGAATTTTGGAATGCTAATGATTCAGCGCCCTGGCACGTCAGCGTTTTGGCGCGTCAAGATCTGACTGAAGCGTTTAGGCGGGTAGAAACTTTCAATCAAAACTACGCTGGAAAAGCAATTGTTGACACTGTCGAAGCCCGCGCCGATACTGCCAAACAAATTAAAGAAGCACTTCTTCTGGCGAGAATAACTACTTATTTTGAAATCCCATTAGCTTCGCAATTACCCGAACAAATTTCGGCTCTGGCGATAACCCGCAGCCGAGCCAAAATTCGGACGGGCGGAGTCACTCAGGAAGCTTTTCCGCCGATTGACGAGCTGATCAAATTTTTGCGTGTCTGCATCGCCGCCAATGTTCCCTTTAAAGCGACCGCCGGATTGCATCATCCTTTGCGCGTTGTCAAACCGCTTAGTTACGAACCATACGCGCCGAACGGAACAATGCACGGCTTTTTAAATTTATTCCTGGCGGCAGCTTTTTTGCGGCAAAATTTGAACAGCCCTTTTGTGCACAAATTGATGTCTGATGGAAATGCTGACAATTTCGAGTTTAATGATGAGGGCGCAAGTTGGAACGGGAATCGCATTGATTTGGCGCAACTAAAACTGACGCGAGAACGCAACGTGATTTCTTTTGGTTCATGTTCGTTTGTCGAACCCATAGAAGATTTGCAGGAACTCGGATTTTTATAATATTAAAATAGACCGCAGATAACGCGGATTTAGCCGATAAACGCAGATTTTACTTCGACATTATCTGCGCCAATCAATTGAATCAGCGTTATCTGCGGTCTATTCTGTTTTTATGACTTACGAAATCAACGAAACTCACGATCCGAATTTGCGAAGCTGGGTCGAATCCGC
>JBDTZD010000220.1:0-8684 GCA_040005335.1 Pyrinomonadaceae bacterium
CTTCGGAAAACCGTCGAAATTTATCGGGTTCGACTCTTTCAAAAACGGCGAAAAACCGTCCGAAATTTACGGCACAATCGGTCAAACAGGCTGCGGAGCGAATTATTTTTATTTCGGCAAGACGGCAAAAGTTCCCGAAAATGTTTTTGCCGATGATAGCCTAAAACCGATTCTGGCAATCGGCGCGAATGCGAATTGGAATCCCTTGCCGCGAACGCCGCGGAAAATCGCTTTGACAAATAAAACTTATCAAAAGATCGCGCTCGATTTTCTCAAAACGAAGCGGATAAACGCCAAAAACGTAAAACTAGAGAACGCTTTTTCCGTTGATCTCGAAGGTGATGGCACGGATGAGATTTTTCTCGAAGCGACGAATTATAAAGACAAAAACGGCGAAATTTCTTCAACCGCGCGCGCCGGAAATTATTCTTTCGTCTTGATGAGAAAAATAATCGGCGGTAAACCAAGAATTTTTTTGATCGAAGGCGAATTTCATCCCGCAAAACCGGAAGTAGAAGATTACATCACCGAGTTTGATCTATCGGCATTTGCCGATCTCAACGGCGACGGGAAAATGGAATTGATTCTCGAAAGTTTGTATTCCTACGGCGGCGTTTCAACGGGGATTTATGAATCGGATAAAAATGTTTTGAAAGAAGTTTTGTCCGTCGAATGCGGAGATTAAATAAGAGGTGAAAAACGATGCGAACGGCAAATTTACCGTCACGGCGCGGCACAGACCGACGCAGATGCTCCGGCTCGAAGTGAAAAAAGAAGGATTCGGAATGCGTGAAAAAGTAGAATTTCCCGGTTTTGCCGCGCCGGATAAACCTGTCGAAATCGAGCTGATGCAGACGATTCCGCGCACCAGATAATTTTGGATTCAAGGAGAACATCATGAAAAATGTAACTCTTCAAAAAATATTTTTTTGCATCATCGCGCTTTTTTCAATGATGTCCAGTGCGTGTCAGAAAAACAAACTGCTTTTGGAAACGAATGCGGCGGACGGTTCGCGGATTCCGCCGAACACTTTGATTTCAGTCAGTTCGTCGGAAACGCTCGATCAATGGTTCACGCTAACCATTTCCGCCGACGGCAAAATGGTTTACACGCCAACCAAATATAACGGCTACAACCGGGAAAATTTACCGTCGCAGGGAGTTCCCGTCAAAAGCCGGATCAGCCGCGAAGAATTAGAAGAAATCGTCCGCGAGTTTGAAAATCAGAAGTTTTTCTCGTTGAAGAATTCATACGAACAAGGATCGGGCGAATGTGAGGATAGTCGAATTCTTGATGCGGGAATCAGAACCGTCTCAATCGAAATCGGCGGACGGAAAAAGTCAGTGAATTGGAAAGCCTGTCAGAAGGTCGGCAAAGATTTTCCACCGGAGTTTTTTGCGATTTTCGACAAGATCAACGAAATCAGAAACAGGAACAAATAAACATGAAAAATCTAACGGCAGTTTTCTGCGTCCTTTCGCTCTTGGTATTTTTCGGACTGGCTTGCAAAAACAATCCGCTGGCGAAATACACGAAGCAGTATCACTGCGAAATTCTGGGTGAACCCGAACCGCAAACATCGGATGATTATTTAAAAAGAGCCGCAAAACATTACGAGCTAAATAATTATGCGGACGCTTTTGACGAATGCGCATTCGGCGCGTGCGCGGAAGCCGTTCGTCTCGACCCTAATAATGCTCAAGCACTCGCCTGTCGCGGCAACTTTTATCGCTTGTTAAAAAAATACGACGAGGCTCTGGCGGATTTAAACGAATCCATTCGGCTTTCGCCCGAAGCAGCTACTTCTTATCAAATTCGGAGCGTAATTTATAAAGATCGAAAAATGTATGATGAAGCAATCGCCGATCAAACAGGCGCGATTAAAATTCACGCCGAAGCAGATTACCAATCGCCTTACAATTATGAGGAGCGCGGGGAATTGTATTTCTTGAAAGGCGATTATGAAAATGCCGTGCGCGATTATTCTAAAGTAATAAGTATCAAACCCGATCTTGAAAATATCTACGCAAAACGCGCCGAAGCGTATCGCAAACTCGGTAAAAAAGATCTCGCCGATGCCGACGAGGGAATAGCCGCCGGAAAAGAACCCGCCACAGAAACCGAGCCGAAAAAATCCGTTGGAATTAAAACGATTTCCGGCGGAGTTTTGAACGGAAAAGCCATTGAATTGCCGAAGCCGGTCTATCCGCCGTCGGCTCGGGCGGTTCGCGCAAGCGGCGCGGTCAATGTGCAAGTGACAGTTGACGAAAAAGGGCGACGTGATCGAAGCGGCGGCGGTCAGCGGTCATCCGCTTCTTCGCGCTTCCGCGGTCGCGTCGGCGCGAAATACAAAATTTAACCCGACGCTTCTGAGCGGCAAAGCCGTAAAAGTCAAAGGCATCATTGTTTATAATTTCGTTCCCTAAAAAAGCGGAGAATTTTTTTGAGATATGAAAAATTTAATAATTTGTTTTTTGATAATAATTTCAGCGTCGTTTTCCATTCACGCGCAGTTTGAAAATGAGGGAAAACTGAATGTCTGGACAACGGAAAAAGTGCAGCGCAATCCCGAAACCGAAAACACGACATACAGCGTCTGCAAGGTTCGCGTCGCCAAACACAAAAATTTCGACCGCGTGGTTTTCGAGTTTGACGACGGCGAGCCGCAATACATCGTTCAGTATCTGCCGTCGAACATCTATTCGACCGAAGGCGGCGATAAGGAAATAAAAATCGCGGGCGATGTTTTTATGGTGGTCAGTATTTACAGCATCGGCGTTGACGATCCGCCGTGCAAACTGAAATCTTATCCGAAAAAGAAGCTGAGTTTTTCAGCTTTACAGCAGATTCAAAGCGGAGTTTGGTTTGAGGGAATTTGGGATTTTTTGATCGGCGTGAAAGCGAAAAGTCGATTTCGCGTTCAGGAACTTAAAAATCCGTCGCGGCTCGTGATTGATTTTAAGCATTGAAAATCGAAAACAGTGTTAACAAGGATTGAGAGGATGAAATAGATAAAATTAAATCAATAAAAGTTTGTTTTTAATCACTGGCATCCGGTTTATCCCTGTATATTTATTTTTCCAACTGCCGCGGCTTCTAAAAAACGTGAGAATTCAAATTATGAAAAACCTATTTCTTCTTTTTTTGTGCATTTTGTTAACACCAGTTTTAACTCAAGCACAGTGGAAAGATGCCGGAGAATTAGAGGTGTGGACAAAAACCCAGGTGATGCGTGTCAACGACAAGGTTTTTGACGGCGAACTGGAGGGAGTCAACCAATCAACGGTTCGCACCGTGCGAATTGCTAAAAACAAAGGATTTGACCGCGTTGTGATTGAATTTAAAGGTGCGCTGCCGAGCTATAAAATTGTTTATGTCACGCACAAGCACTTTGACAACGAAACGGAAAAAGAAATCAAAATGCGCGGCAAATATCTGATTGATATAGTTTTGGCAACGCTTTACCCGGACGACCGTGAACCGGAAGAACCGCTCCCAACCGCCAAATCCAAATGGGCTTCGATTCAGGAATTCAGACAGGTCGAATGGTTCGAAGGCACGCGCGTCTTTACCGTTAGCTTAAAAGCCAAAAAAGATTTTCGCGTCCAGACGCTTGCCAATCCGACGCGATTAGTAGTTGATTTTAAGCATTAAGAAGCGAAAGCTTTTAAGCAGGTGAGCAAAAGTACTGAGGTCTGATGAAAAGTTGAGAGTCCAAACTTGAGTTTGCCTTTCCGCCGCGCTTCGCTGGCGAAAACACGCTGAAGGCGTGAACTCTAAACTAGGATCAAAATCTCGTCAAACTTTTGCTGAGGCGCTTAGATGTGTAAATCTCTTAGGAGAATTACTGCGGCAACCCAACGCGGCGCGGCATTTCCGTAAATCGCGGGTCGTCGGCAATTGCGTCGAAAGCCATTTCAGTTTTGAGATAAGTGAGTTCCTCATTGGTACGGTCGGCAAAAGCTTTTTCCAGCCATTCAAAAGCCTTTGTCTTTTTCGCCGAGCTTTACGTAAACGACGGCGACCGTCACCGCCGAATCGTAGCCCTGTTTGTATTCTTCGAGTTCATATTCGAGTTGCTTGCGCCAATAACCCTTTACGCCATCGGTTTTGAATGCCTGGTGCAGTGCCGCCGCTTTTTGTTTCGGTTCTTCCTAGTTTTCGGGTTCAAAAAGCAGCGCGCCTTTTAACTGTAATTCAATCGCTTCATCGTAAAGCCCTTTTTCTTCATAAAGGGCGGCGATAAATTCGTAGGCAATCGGATAATCGGGTTCGGTTTCAAGAACTTTGTTAAATTGCGCGAGGGCTTTGTCAAAACGCCTCGAACGAAGGAAAAAATTTTGTCGTCAGGCTTTCCATCATTTATCTGCCCATTAATGCAGGCGTTTCTGACCGTTTAGGAATATTTAGGAATATTTAGCCGCTCGTTTAAGGACTTTTAGCAATCTCAAACGGCAAACTTGCGGCAGTAAACGGGAAAACGTTGCCGCAGTTTAGCAGAGTTTTTCGCCAGCTAAAAGATAAATGGAAAACAAAACGCGCCGCACCGAGATTTTTATTGAAACGCACAGCGTCACGATTATTCGGACAAACAGCAAACCTCTTAGTGTTTGGTGCGAAGTTTGTCGAAAAGTGGTTACGGCTTTCTCACCCGAGCAAATCGCGCTTGCCCTCCGGCTGGACGGCGACGCGATGAGAGAGTTTTGCCAGACGGGTGAAATTCATTCGATTAACGACAATAACTCTTTGCTCTGCGGCGATTCGCTCGCCGCGCATTTTAGAAATTAGACAAGGAAATAAAAACAATGAAAAAACTAACAACAATTTGGTTGCTGATGCTCGTTTCGGCAACTCTGGTTTTGGCGCAAACAAGCGACGAAAAAGAACTTTTGAAATTTATCGCCGATTACGATCAGGCATATGTCAATCAAGACATCTCTTTTGCCGAGCGCAATTGGGCGGATGATTATGTCATTTCAACCGAAACGGGATCAAAAGGAAATCGTGCGGATTCTTTGGAATTTTTGCGAAAGGACAAAGCCGACCCGAATCCGAAATATAAATTAATGTCATTCAAAAGCGTCAATGACACTATGCACATTTCCGGCAACACGGCAATGGTTTCGGGAACTTATACTTCGAGCATTGTTCCGACCGACGATTTGAAAAGCGAACCGCACATTGACACCGGACGTTACACGATGGTCTTGGAAAAACGCAACGGCAAATGGATGGTTATTGCCGAGCATTTTTCCGAAGCGCCGCACGACAAAAAAAAGATGGAAGCGGAGGTTATGAAAGCCGGACAGAGTTACGGCGAATTGCTCAAACGCAAAGACCGTGCGGCACTCGAACGACTGTTTCACGATGATTACATGTTCACCGATGATGACGGCACAACGCGCAACAAAGCCGAAGATATAAATATGATGGTGCGCCCGGATTTGATGATTGAATCCGAAGAACTGATTGACCAAAAAGTGCGCACAGTCGGCAACAACGGGGCGGTTGAAACCGGCATTTATAAAGTCAAAGGCACATCCAAAGGCAAACCTTTTGAAGAAACAGGACGTTACACGACGACTTGGGTTGCCAGCAACGGACAGTGGAAAATTCTTGCCGATCATACTTCGGTGATTAAAAAATAAATATTGACGTGTTAAAAGCATTCGATATATGTTTTTTTCGTTTTGGGTTCCCAAATTAGTTACCCAAAAATAAGGCGCAGCGGCGAGCAGAGCTTACATAAGTCGCGCTTTTTGCCGATGCAAAAACAAAATAAAAGCGAATTAAATAAGGAGAAGAAATGGACAATTACTCGAGCTGGATTGGGTTTGGCTTTAAAGGCGGCGGAATTTTGGGCATCGGCGGCGTAGATTACTTGAGCGGAACGATGAGAAACGTTGGCTTTTTATCCGAACATCACGATTTCCAGGTGTTAAGCGCAAGGCTCGGCTTAGGACTCGGCGGCAGCGTCGGGGCAGTTGCCTGCTTTGTTTATAATTGCTCGAATCTTTATGCGCTGAACGATACCATCGCCGATGATTGGAGTATCAATGTCGCTTTGGAAGTTAAATGGGATGCAATTGCTGACGGGCTTAAAAATTTCAAATTCTTCCCGACGCTCGCCAAACTCGGAGCGAAAGCTGCCGGCTGGTCAAAAGCTACTCCCGGTGACATTACCAACCTCCGCAACGGGATGTCGTATATTTATACGGCTCAGGATATTGTCACAATGAATGGCAGTCCCAAACTGGTCACGATTGATATTCCCGGTGCCGGCGTCGGCTATGAACTTTCCGCTTCCTTTTCAAAGGGCAAAATCGAGATTCTTGATTAAAGGAAATATGTGGAGAAAACATGAAATTAGCCAAATTATTAACAAGGTTGGGCGGTATTTGTTTTTTGTTGATGTGGATTCCGTTTGCAATTGTGATGATAAATGGACCGCTTAGATTAATGTCGGGAAATCTCGATGATATGCAAACGGTTGAATCCATCTTTACAAGCCCCTGGATGTATGCGATGTGGGCGCTGTTTGCCGGAACATTTGTTTTCTTTATAGCTTCTGCGATTGTCAGCAGATTATCAAACCAGCGGATTTTGGCAAGCGGGCAAGATGCGGAAGCGAAAATACTTGCTATTGCCGATACCGGAACTCGAATTAACGACAATCCGGTGATTGATTTTTCTTTGCAGGTTCAACCGGCAAATTATCCAGCATTTGTCGCGCAAGCTCGGCAAACCGTTTCGATAATTCACCTGCCGTCATATCAGCCCGGGAAAATCGTCAACGTCAAGTTCGTTCCCGGAACGGATCAGGTGGCGATTGTCGGGGCAAAAATGTAATTAACCAATGGGGCGAATGTGGTTGTTCACGAGCCGGAATCAATGCTTTCAGGTCAGACAGTTAAAATGACAGGCGTAGTTGTTTACAACTTTACGCCTGAGTAAAACTAGCGAGGAATTATTTGTAATGCTCGAAACTATTCACAACTGTTTAAAATCTTTCGTGCTTTTCATATTGATCTTCTGCTTCTGTTCGCAAACAGTTTTGTCGCAAACAAAACCGCGAGCCAGAGATTTGGGCATTCCGTTTGAAGGCGCACCCGGACAATTTAATGCGATCACGGACATCAAAGGCGTCGAGGTTGGCTATACAACTTTAATTTCCGGCGAAGGTAAAAAGGCAGTTCGCACCGGTGTTACGGCGATTTTGCCGCAAGGCAAGAATTTCAGCGGACGCGTTTTTGCCGCTTGGCACACTTTGAACGGCAATGGCGAAATGACCGGGACAACTTGGGTTGAAGAATCCGGGACGCTTGGTTCACCGGTGATGATTACCAACACTTTTAGCGTCGGCACGGTCAAAGATGCTGTTATTGAATGGGGCATCAAGCACTTTCCCGAAGGCGGTTCAGGCGATGTCAGCCTTTCGGTTGTGGCTGAAACTTTTGATGATTTCCTGAATGATATCGGCGGCTTTCACGTTAAAAAGGAGCATGTTTTCCAGGCTTTGGATTCGGCGAAAACCGGCTTATTAGCTGAAGGCAACGTCGGCGGTGGAACCGGAATGATCGCGTTTGGTTTCAAAGGCGGCACGGGAACATCGTCGCGTGTTTTGGAAGCGAAAGAGGGTGGTTACAAAGTTGGCGTACTGGTGCAGGCAAATTACGGAATACGTCGGCTGTTCACTGTTGCCGGAGTTCCCGTCGGCAAAGAAATTACAGATTTAACCCTGACCGAAGGCAAAATGAACGAGGAAACCGGCTCGATAATTGTAGTTGTCGCGACGGATGCGCCGCTCCTTCCGCATCAACTCAAACGCCTTGTTAAAAGAGCTTCGCTTGGAGTTGGAGCGCTCGGCGGCAGAGGCGGAAATTCTTCCGGCGATATTTTTATCGCGTTTTCAACGACAAATGCCGCCGAAGTCAGCAAAGGCAATCAGTTATCGCAACTGACGATGCTGCCGAATGAAAAAATCAATCCTTTATTTGAAGCAACTGTTCAAGCAACCGAAGAAGCCATCTTAAACGCGATGGTCGCGGCAGAGACGATGACGGGATTTAACGGCAATACGGTTTACGCTCTGCCGCATAATCGTCTGCGCGAAGTTTTAAGAAAATATAACCGATTGGTGAAATAAGTTTTGTCTAAAGAGTTTGTTTTAAGAATTTTCTGTAGTTCGCGCGTTTTTAACTTAATCTGAAAAAGCGTTTGATGCCGGCAAAAATTCCGGCGCGGTGTTGTTCCATCGTTTCAGGTTTGGCTTCAGCATTGGCGTCAAGCAAAGCGCGCCGTTCGGCAATCGCATCGCTTAAGGATTCCGCCAAATACGGATTTGCTTCAAACATCCGTTTGACCGCATCGTGTCCAATCTCAAAAACTTCACTTTCCTCGATTGCGATGACTGTTGCTGAACGCGGCTCGCCCGTGAGTAGTGCCATTTCGCCAAAAAATCTGCCTTCATGGAGTGTGGCTAAAGTAATTGTTTTGCCGTTATTATCGGCAGTTTCAGGGGCTTGAATCTTAACGCTCCCGCGATTAACTACAAACATTGTTTCGCCCTCGTCTCCGGCGCGAATAATAGTTTCGCCGGGCGCAAACATGCGGCGCTCGGTCTGCCTTGCAAGCTGCATCGTTTCTTCGTCTGACAACGGCTCAAAAATCTCGATTGCCGATA
>JBDTZD010000165.1:0-8666 GCA_040005335.1 Pyrinomonadaceae bacterium
CCAAAGAGTTTTTCGTTGCCGCCGCGATATGCCGCAACTTGAGCGGCGTTTGCGGCAATAATTTTATCAACGATTTCCTCAATTGAGCCAGTATCAGAAACCTGCTCTAACCCTCTTTCGGTAATGATTTCCGCAGCAGTTTTGCTCGTCGCAAACATCTCCGCGAGAACTTCTTTGCCTTGATTATTGTTAATTTTCCCAGCTTCGATGGTTTTGACAAGTTCGGCTAATTTTAAGGGCGAAACAGGAGAATCCGCAATTGATTTTCCTGTAGTTTCCAGTTCGCGCAACGCTTCTCCGCGAATCCAATTTGCTGCAAGGCGCGGATTGCCTGAAGCTTGCGCGGTTTCTTCGTAAAAATCCGCGAGGTCTTTTTCAGAAACTAATTGCGAGGCGTCGGCAAAAGACAAATCGTATTCGCGCATAAAACGGTCACGCCGCGCATCTGGCAATTCCGCCATTTCAGCTTTAATTTGTTCAATAAATTCTGATGAAACTTTGAGCGGTTGTAAATCCGGTTCGGGAAAATAACGATAATCATGCGCGTCTTCTTTTGACCGCATAATGCGAGTGCGATTATTCTTTTCGTCCCAGAGACGAGTTTCCTGAGTGACGTGTTCGCCCGCTTCGTGCGCGGCTATTTGACGCTCGATTTCGTATTCAATGGCTTTTTGCATAAAGCGCACCGAATTTAGATTTTTCAGCTCAACTTTGTTGCGAAACTTTTCTTCACCGATTTTCCTGACCGAGACGTTGGCTTCGCAGCGCAAATTTCCTTTTTCCATGTCAGCATCCGACGCGCCGACCCACATCAGAGCGCGGCGCACGTGATTAACATAATCATACGCCTGCCAACTTGAGCGAAAATCAGGCGCGGTGACAATTTCCCCCAAGGGCGTTCCGGCGCGGTTCAGATCAATGTAAGAATATTTGTCAACGTCGGGCAGCCCTTCGTGAACATTTTTGCCCGCATCTTCTTCGAGATGCATTCGTTCAATCCGAATCGTCATCGGCTTAAATTCAGAGGCTCTGCCGCTTTCGTCGCGTTCAGCCGTCATAATCGTTAACTCGCCGTCCGATGAAAACGGTTTGTCGTACTGCGAAATTTGATAACCTTTTGGCAAATCCGGGTAAAAGTAGTTTTTGCGGGCGAAAACTGAAGTTTCGTTAATGTTTAAACCCAACGCCAATGCTGCTTTAGCGCCGAGTTCAATTACTTTTTTATTTAAGACCGGCAAAGCACCGGGCAATCCCAGACAAACCGGACAAGTGTTGGCGTTCGGTTCGCTCCCAAATTGTGCCGCGCATGAACAGAAAATCTTGGTTTCCGTCGCTAGTTGCGCATGAATTTCCATTCCAATAATAGCTTCCCAACCGTTTTTCATAACTCAAATCGATTTACAATCCTATCAATATTTTTTAGGCCGCTTTTTCAAGCTCAACCAAACGACGGATGTTCGGCGGCTGAAATGCTAGAACAATATCGTCCTCAGGCACGCCGGCAGCAATCAAATCTTCGGCAATACCGTTTTCCGTCCAATCGGTTTCAATCCAAAACTTATTGTTTAAAAGGCGCACATAAACAGTTTCGGCATTGATCCGTTTATTGTTTTTCCAACCTAAATTAAGCCAAAAATAATGTCCCCGCGCATCGTCGGCGACAAACAGGTATTCAATTCCATTGGTCGGTTGGAGTTTGTCGAGTTCAACGTATCTGGACAAAATCTTTTTGATCAAATCTTGGTATTCGCTTATTCTATCCATTTCACAATTGTCTCCTCTTCAATATTTACAGCGAACAAAAGCAAATTTTGTTGCTTTACGATTAATTTGATTGCCGTCAAACCGAAAAACTCATTAAAAATTTCTTCGCTGACTGCCAGAAACAATTTTCTTTCCGGTTCAATGACCGAAAGAAAACCGCGATAAAGATTGTATTGACCGAGAGCTTGTTCAAACTCATGAATGTTTGACTTTCCAGCAAAACTTTTGACTTCGACAACAATTTGTATATTTCCGCGTTTTGCTGCAAATGGACGTTCAGCGGCTAGGTCAGCATATAGTTTTACTTCTTCATACTCAATTCTGAACGGGTCAGCGGTAATTATCCAGCCATCTTTGATGAGCGCGGTTTTAACCGAATTATGAATTAGATCGAGGCGTGCCATAAAATACTAATAGCAAAAGATGCTAATTTCTATCGCCAGTTGCGCATGAATTTCCATTCCAATAATAGCTTCCCAACCGTTTTTCATATCTTTATTTTAGCAAAACACTTTTCAGTCGCCACTCTTTGCACGTCCAAGCATAGCCCCAGACATTCTATCAATTAAACCTAAATCCGACTGGCAACATCAAATGCATCTGATTTACACTTTTACTGAAGCCAAGGAGATTGTCAAAATGATGAATCAAATTAGTCGAGCAGGCATTTTCGGCGCAATGATGCTGTTGATTTTCTGCACCGCAACCGCGTTGCGAGCGCAAGAGCAAACGACGTTTGGAGCTGAAGATGCGATTAAGAGTCCAGCTAAAATTCCAATTGAGATTATGACGCAGCTCAAACGCGACAACCGCGTCAAACAGTGCGTCGCCGAAAAAGGTGCAGTGAAAAGCAATTGGTTTAGCGCGGCTAAAGTTGATTTAAACGGCGATCAGGTGACGGATTATGTTGTCAAAGCCGAAAACTCTTGTTTGTTTGGAGCGAATCTGGCACCTTTCTGGATTTTTCACAATTTGACTACTCGCTATTCACTTGTTTTGCGTGCCGACACACTTGGTTTAGAGATTCTGCCCGAAACAACCGAGGATTATCACAACATCAAATTATCGCGCGCTACTGCTATCGAGGTGAGCGAAAACATTCTAAAATTTGACGGCGCGAAATATCGTTAAACTTTTTTCGCCTTCCTGCGGAAACTTTTGGAATCTTGGACGGATAATTAAAACTACAAGGTAATTCCAATTTCAAAAGTTGACGGCGACGGGAGACGCAAATGAGTTTAAAAATATCCGAATTCAAAGCACTGGAATGGCTCGATAAATTATTGAGCGCACCCTCATCTCAAAATAATTCGTCGGGTGGTGAATCATTTAACGTTCAAAACACGGCGTTACAGACGGATTTCGGTTTTCAGGAAAAATCTTTGCTCGATGGAAACGCTTATCAAGCGCGTTTCACCGCCGCTCAAAATACGCAGCGCGCTTCTGCAGTAACCGCAACTTCGCCGGCTTCGGTTCTAGCGCGCGACCCGCGGGTCCGCGCCATGCTTGACGTCTTAGGGTTTACCGAAGGGACCGGAAATAATTACGGCAAAGTCGTTAACGGGACAGTCCTAAGAGCGCCCGGGCATCCTGAACTTGTCGGACGGCGTAACATCTCAGTTGATGATTTTTCGCGCCATCCTAATATTCTGGTTCAGGTTCGTCCCGGTTTAAACAGCACTGCCGCCGGGCGCTATCAATTTTTAAACTCGACTTGGAGCGGTTTGGGAATGGGCGATTTCAGTCCGCAATCGCAAGACATTGCCGCCGTTAAATTAATGCAGCGGCGCGGAATGATTGAACCGCTTCTTCGAGGCGACATTCGGACAGCTGTTTTTCGCGGGGCGCCGGAATGGGCGAGTCTCCCGAAAAATGCGCAAAACCAAGGTTATTACTCGGGACAATCGGCGCGGACATTAAACGATATTCTCGGCGTTTACAATTCTTCGCTGCGCCGTCACCAAGGACAGCCGACTCCTCCTCCCGCGCCAACCCAACCGACAACTCCGACGCGTCCAACTGCTCCGATTGGTAACAACGGCGTGCTAAGTCGCGGTGCGCATAGCAATGCTGTTAAATCTTTGCAAAACGAGCTAGTACGGCTTGGACACATGACGCAGGCACAGATGAATACGGGAGCGGGAATTTTCGGCCCGCGAACGGAAACGGCAGTCAAAGATTTTCAGCGCGACAATCATTTGCCGGTTACGGGCAGATGGGACACGGCTTCGCAAAATGCTGCAAGGCAGATTCTCGGTGTCATTAAGCGCGGGGCGCACGGCAACGTGGTGCGTGGTGTGCAAGATCAGCTTGTCAAACACGGTTACATGACGCAGGCGCAAATGAACACGGGACCCGGCATCTTTGGTCGGCGCACAGAGGCTGCTTTGAAAAAATTTCAAGCGGCTCATCATCTCGTTCCTGATGGTAAACTCGGACCTCTCACGTACCGCGCTCTGCAAACCGCAAGCGCTGCCAAGCCGCAGCCAACACACCCGACAACACCGACACATCCGACAACGCCTGTTAGCGGCAAACCTTACAGCTATCAGCCGTGGGCGACATACAGTTCAGGTTCAGGCGGCGTTCGTCGAGTAACCAATTACAATCAATTGCTGCCGCATCATGATTATCAACATGTCACGCGCGGCGGCAAGAGTTTGGAAGTGCGCGACGTCGTTTTAACCAGACCCGGACAAAATAATAACGGTCAGACGCTGCCGTCGCCGCTTGAAGGGCGCGTTGTCA
The DNA here is from genome assembly GCA_040005335.1 of Pyrinomonadaceae bacterium. Classification (GTDB taxonomy): domain Bacteria; phylum Acidobacteriota; class Blastocatellia; order Pyrinomonadales; family Pyrinomonadaceae; genus JBBQUS01. The sequence continues at coordinate 4,513 of JBDTZD010000165.1, forward strand.
ACATTCGGCGGCAGGGCAGCAAGGGATACGGCAACTCTATCGAAGTCATTAATGACCGTACGGGAGAACGCTTTTTGGTAGGGCATTTGAGCCGGATAGACGTTCACGTCGGACAGCAGGTTAAATACGGGCAGCCAATCGGAGCTCAAGGGAGCACCGGACATTCGACCGGTCCGCACGTTCACATCGAATCCGAGTCAGGCGTGATTCGTCGCTGGGTTAACGATTTAATTGACGGCAAATTTGACGGCAAATAGCTCGAAATTTTTTTGATTAAACTCAATAAATCTTAATTAAATAAAAGACCGGGCTAATTTTAGCTCGGTCTTTTATTTGAATTGAATTAAGCGCTGACGGCAGAGATTTAATTAATATTGACGCCCTGCTGCTGTGCTTCATCCTGTAAAGCTTCAAAACGCGCGTAGAGTCCAGCGCGTTGTTGTTCGAGCAATTGCAGACGCACAATTAATTCTTCGCGCGTCAAACTGTCCGAGGTTTGAAAATTGTATGGCGCGGCTAAAATTCCGGCCTGATAAGGAAATCCGCCAAAAGTCAAACTTGTGTTCGGCCTGGTCAAAATTCCCGTTGCTCCAAATCTGCTACTTTGCTGAATCGAACTAAGCCCGTAAGTTCCGCCGACCCTTATTTTCAATGGGCCGCCACTGCGAACATCTAGTCTGCCGCCTATTTGTCCGTAATTGATTTGCGTATTGCTTGTTCCGTTCGCGGGAAACCGCCCGTTGCCGATGCCGCCGCCATATCCTCCTCTGCCGTAACCGTAGGGCAAGGAACCTATCGAGTAATAAACCTGTTGCTGTGGAATGTCCACAACGCGAGCGCGAACATAATTTGCCTCGGCCTCAACTGCGGCGATTTCAGTTCGCAATTGATATGCCTGAGCCTGCCAGTAGTTTTCGGCTTCATTGCGCGCAGCCGTAGCTTTTTGTGAGAATTCACTGATAAATTTTTGACGCTCTTGCTCGCGTTTTTCGAGTTCGGCTTTGGAGGGCAATGTGCCCTCCTGCACTTTGCGTTCATAATCTGCATTGGCTTGAATCCGTTGCTGTCGGTACTTTTCCAAATCAACATTAGTCACGACTTTTTTATTTTGTGCGAGCACGCCTACCGAAAACAATGAGATGAGTGAGAGACATAAGAAAATTTTTCGCATAGTTTTCACCCCTTTTTCCCAAAAGTATAGCATTTTCATCTTTTACCGAAAAGTTAGAACTAAGAAGCGTAGTTTGACTTATCTTTAAGTTCGGCATATTTTCCTTTCGGAAATAACGGAGCCCAAGTTTATGAAAAAATCGAGCACCCTTTTGTTACTGTTATTAGTTTTTTGCGTGTCAATAATTTCACCGGCACAACGAAAAAGAACAAAGAATCTGCGCCAACCCAATTTCTCACTTAACAAAGATACAGAAGGGAAAACACCTTTTGATTACGTTAATCCATTTATCGGTACAGAGGGCGACGGGCACACATATCCCGGCGCGACGGTTCCTTTCGGCATGGTTCAACTCAGCCCTGAAACCGAGGCTCCAAATTTTCGCGGCGGATTTAAGTATTGCGCCGGTTATCAATATGGTGATACGTCAATTATCGGCTTTGCTCACACGCATTTTAGCGGCACCGGGCACTCAGACATGGGCGACATTTTGCTGATGCCGACCATCGGCAAACTTCAGCTTGATGTGGGAACAAAGGAAAATCCTGATGCAGGATATCGCTCGCGATTCTCGCATGATGACGAATCAGCGTCGCCAGGATATTATTCGGTCGTTTTGAAAGACGACAATATCAAAGCCGAATTGACCGCCACCAACCGCGTTGGTTTTCACAAATACACTTTTCCCGCGAGCGACAACGCGCACGTTATTCTTGATCTGGTCAGCAGTATTTACAATTACGACGGCAAAGTTTTGTGGTCGCAAATCCGCGTTGAAAATAACACGACCATTACCGGTTTTCGCCAGACCAAAGGATGGGCGGCAAATCGCTATCTCTATTTCGCCATCGAGTTTTCAAAACCGTTTGATTCTTACGGCATTTCAAACGAACAGGACGAACAGTACAAAGGTTTTGGGAAAACCGCTAAACTGCTCGAAAATTACCCGGATGTCGGCGGCAAAAAATTAAAGAGTTATTTCAACTTCCGAACAAAAAAAAATGAAACGATTTATGTCAAAGTTGCGGTTTCATCGGTCGGAGTTGATGGCGCTTTAAAGAATCTCAAGGCGGAAATTCCCGATTGGAATTTTGAAGGCGTGCGAGCGGCGGCGAAACTCGCTTGGGAAAAAGAACTCGGCAAAATCGTCGTCGAAGGCAGCCGCAAAGACAAAGAAAATTTTTATACTGCCGAGTATCACACGATGCTCGCGCCCGTGACTTACATGGACGTTGACGGGCGTTATCGCGGAGTTGATGACAATATTCACACGGCAAAAGGGTTTACGAATTACCACATCTTCTCGCTTTGGGACACTTACCGCGCCGCGCATCCGCTTTTTACAATCACGCAGCCAACACGCGACGGCGAGATGATTCAATCAATGCTGGCGTACGAGCAGCAAAGCGTTCATCACATTTTGCCGGTTTGGTCTTTTGGTTCAAACGAAACGTGGACGATGATTGGTTATCACGCCGTTCCGGTAATTGCCGACGCTTATTTAAAAGGCATTCGCAATTACGACACACAAGCCGCATTTGAAGCGATGAAGCAAAGCGCAACCCATAAAAACTACGGCGGGCTGGAGTATTACATGAAATATGGCTATGTGCCGATTGATTTGGAAACCGAAGCCGCGTCGAAAACGCTGGAATACGCATACGACGATTGGACAATCGCGCAAATGGCAAAGTCTTTGGGCAAAACGAATGACTATCACGAATTTTCAAGGCGCGCCCAAAGTTTTCGGGCAATTTACGATAAGCACACCGGTTTTATGCGAGCTAAAAAGACTGATGGAAGCTTTCGCGAGCCTTTTGACCCGATTTACGCCAACTACGGCAGCGATTATACCGAAGGAAACGCCTGGCAGTATTCCTGGTACGTGCCGCAGGACGTGCAGGGTTTGATTGATTTGATGGGCGGGCGCGAAAAATTTATTGAAAAGCTCGACACGCTGTTTGTTTTAAAAGGCGACAAGGAAAAGTTTAAAAACGTTGAAGATATTGCCGGTCTGATCGGACAATACGCGCATGGCAACGAGCCGTCGCAGCACATCGCCTATCTTTACAATTACGCCGGAATGCCCTGGAAAACGCAGGAGCGGATTCATCAGATCATGAACAATTTGTTCAATAACACACCCGACGGAATTAGCGGCAACGAAGATTGCGGGCAAATGTCCGCGTGGTACATTTTCAGCTCGATGGGTTTTTATCCGGTCGCGCCGGGAAGTCTGGAATACGTTATCGGCAAACCGGGCTTGAAAAAAGCCACGATCAATCTGGCAAACGGCAAAACTTTTAACATCGTCGCCAATAATTTGTCTGACGCGAATATTTACATTCAATCCGTAAAGCTTAACGGAAGAAAATATGACAACAGTTTTCTCCGGCACGAAGATATTATGCGCGGCGGAACTCTTACGTTTGAAATGGGAGCAGTGCCTAACAAACAATGGGCAAGCGCGCCGGAAAACGCGCCGTATTCGATGAGCAAAAAATAATCTGAAAAGAAAATGATGACTGAAAAAGACTTCTTTGAATATGTTGAGGCAGTATGCAAACGTCCCAAAATGTACACGCCAACCGGTTCATTTTACGAAGTTGCAGGTTTCTTAGAAGGTTATAGTGCCGGAGCCGGAGTTGGTGGGCATATTTATCACTTCAGATCTACTCAATTTCGCAAATGGGTGATTAAGAAATTTAAAATTCAAAAAACAATTATTGATTGGAAAGAGTTTCGGGAGTTATTTTCTTCTGATTTGGAAGCTCTGAATAATTTGCCGATTTTGTACAAGGAATTTAGCGAAAGTCTTTAGGCGCTCCGAGATGTATCAATTTCTGAACATGTAATTCCCATAGGAAATTGTTAGATTTAACTGACTCTTCTTATCTCCAAGTCTTTCTAATTGGGTGCGCTTCGGTGTTAAAAACTACCTTCTTGAAATCTAAAGTTTTTTCAGGCGCAAACAACAGATAGA
>JBDTZD010000139.1:0-8666 GCA_040005335.1 Pyrinomonadaceae bacterium
GCCGTCGCCATCAAAGTCCGCTCGACTTTTTGCTACTGGTAATCCCGATGAACAGGTATAATTGCCAGTAATAGTAATTGAATCAACATTCCAACCCGGGTTGGCACCGTTGCCAACCGTGTTATTATCTGCCCCAAAACGCCAGCGAAAGCGCACCGTTTGCCCGTTAGCCGTCGCAGGAAGTTGCGCCGTCGAGGTCACATAACCACCAGAATCACCACTCCATGCATCACGATTTGCCAACGGATTTCCCACACCCGCGCCCAGTACGCCGTTATAACCGCCGGTTACGAACGTGCCTCCGGCTGCAATAATATCCTGGAAAGCTCCGCCGCCAATGCTGATTTCCAAAACGCCGCCGTCCCAACCGGCTTCCGTATCATATTTGTGATGGAATGAAACTGTTCCCGCCGCAGCTGAGATTGGGAAAGCCGGCGAAGTAATTTCTGCCCCGCCGCCGGTCGTTGTTAAGTCCGGTGTAAAAACAGAGTTTGGAGCTGTGTCAGCAGAATTAGTAACGGTCACAAAACCAACTCCCGCACCAGTCTGCGTTGTTGTCCACCCGCTCGGCAGAGCAGGCGCGGTCACGCCGTCAAAATTTTCCGTGGCTGTGACGATTGGCGCGCCAACCGTAATGCTGCGCGTAAATGAGGTCGGTCCCAGGTTGCTGTTGACGTCAAAAGTCAACGTTATCGAACTGCCGCAAGGCGTGTTTGCCGGAATTGTATAGCTGATTAAGCTGTTAGAAACGGTTTGACCATTAGCGATATTGCCATAGAATGTGAAATTGCCGCTGCCCACAATTTGCAGAGTCACACCGGTCGCATTCCTGCCGGTCGAGTTGGTTAAAGGCACAGTCAAAGCGATAGTTTCACCTGGATCGGGATAGCCATTATTGTTACCGGCTGGATCGGAAACAGCAAAAGTTGGAGTTTGCACTAGGTTTGCCAAGTCAAAAGCTTCGACAACGGTAAAACTGCCTGAATTTTGTCTGGCGCTAAAACCCATTCCGCGAGCGGCAAAACCAGCCCAAATGTCGGCAACGTCCTGAGCCGTTCCGCTATTTAAAGCTCCGGCAACGATAGCATCGCGTTCTTGAAGAAAAGTCGGAGTCGGAGGAGCGAGTTTCATGCCGTCGGTGACAAATTGCAGAGCTTTAAGATTGCCGACGGCAACATTTCCGCCAGCACTGTTGATTAACTTCGCGCGAACTTCAACTAATGCCGAACACCAAACTTCGCCCGCATTGTGAACTTCGTTCGCTGGATTGCCCGCGAACCCAGGAGAAGCTTGATACGCGCCATCACTAATACTAGCCTGCGCCGGATCAATATCTTTAAAAGTCAACGGGTTGTGAGGACGATTAGACGGACCGCCTGTAAACCCTATCGGTGCGTATGGAAAACGACGAATACCATAATAACTGTTGGTAGAGCCAATCCCGAAAATATTAAAAGTTACGTAAGAACCCGTCGAATAAATACCATTGACCGGATCGGTCGGCTCTGACAACAACGACAATGCGTAAAAGTCTGACCAACCTTCGCCCATGCTGCCCGCGACACCATTTGATAAACCGCTCCCGTTGCCGTGCAAGCGATTGGAAAGACCGTGCGTGTGTTCGTGAAGAACAACATCGGCGTCTAAATCGCCGTCGCGACTCGGCGTTTGTGTAAAACGGTACATCTGCATTTTACCGCGAAAACCGTCTGGCGGAACTGCAAAATTAGCGTTGTTGGTTCCGCTAAAATCTTGCGCTTCGGCTGAAACGCGGTCTCCTGCTGCTCCGCCGCGTCCAAAGTTGTCATTTTGAAAGTTTTTGGCTGCCTCGGTAAATCCGAGTTTGTACAATTCATCGTGATACCGATTGTTGAGATAAAACAACTGCGTGACCGCGCCGCTGCGCGAAGTCGCCGAAGTAGCCCCATCCGGCGTTGCGCCGCCAAGTCCGGGCGGCGGATTATAATTAAAGCTGAAGACGCGATTGGTTCCGGCAACTGAAGAGTCAATACCATCGGGAGAAGCGATATCGAGACCAGCCTGGACGTTGTTGCCATCTGTCAGACCATTTCCGCCATTTGCTCCGTCAGTAATCCAACCGAGATTGTTAAAAGTGTTTGGAGCTTCGTTACCTATCAAAGTAACGTTGGTGCGAGCCACTTGTGTTCCTTGCGTGCCTAAATTTGGGCTAATCGGGCCCGGAGTCAGCGGAGCTGGGCCGTCAAGAGCCTTAATCATGCTGGTTGAATTAGCGTAAACGTTATACGTTGCCGACTGAGTTTGGTCATTGGTAATATTTTTGCGCCAGAGCATGGTTCCGGTTTCCGCGTCAACAATCACCAAATACGCCGCCACGGGTTCCCATTCCAGAATGCGCCACGCGGCACGAGCTACGCCCGGTTCAGTCGGAAAATACATTTTTTCCGAAACGGTCGCCCAATCGCCCGTCCCGAATTTGACTTTCAAATCAGTTGAATCTGCTGCGCTTAAGGCTTGATCTTCCGGTTTTATTTCGCGCGGAACGTGTTTAAAAGCGTTTCTCACAGCTTCCGCAGGATCACCAAACTCGCTTGACAAAGATTGATAATCGAGTCCCGGCGCGAGATTATTGATGACGCGAAACATGCGCCCCTTCCGGTCAAAGCCTGCTTTGACTTCGCCCAAGAAAACCGGAATGCCATTAATTTTTTGTTCAAGACTAGCGAAAGAAAGAATCCCGTTCGGGTTAGTGTAATCGGCAGTAACTATCAAATCATCAGCTTGTGAAGCGTTAAAACCTACTAATTCGCAGTTTTCTTTGACGAAAAGGCGCAGAGTTTCGGCGTCTTTGCTCGCCCCGGCAACATCAGTCAAAAACGATTTCCCCTGTTTGACATCTGGAGCAATTACTTCTGCGTTATTGAGGTTGGAGTTATATTCGACTTGAAGGGTCGGTATGCGATTGCGCAAACTCGCTTCCCCGGTGCGCATCTTTTGGATTTCGTTTGAGATGGAAAGCGAGTTCTTGCCGCTGGCAGCACGAAAACCTTCTAGCTTTTCCTTCGCCTTTTTGTCACGGCGAACGTCGTAATTCTCAAAACCAGGCTGATGACTGCGGGTAATTTGATCTGGTGCTTGGTCACTGTCGCTGACGGAAGCTTGAGTCATTGAGAAAAGCGGAAGCGTACAAACGAGCGTTGCAATTAATCCGAGAGCGGCGAGTGAGAAAAATAGTCCATTACGGCGCTCATTTGTCGGGTCGTTCTTCATGCGAGTTTTATTCCTTAAAGCTAGAATTGAATTATTTTAAAAGATAGCCGCACTTTTTTTATTCGAGACAAGAAAACGCGGTGGTAGAAAAGGGGTTTGCCATTGGCTCAATCATTATTAAAAACACTTGGGGGATTTGATAAATGAAATGTCAAATTAATCTAACAAAAAAAACCGTGTCGGGTCAATTTAGAATTCTTTTAAAACAAAAATTTTCAGTTAAAATGTGCTTATTAAAAAATCCTGCGCGCCAATTTAATTTATTGACTGCTCAATCATTTTGAAGATTTCAAATGGCTTAATCGCAGTCATGCAGCGATGGTCAATTGGGCAATCGCGCAGCATACACGGAGCGCAACCGGGCGGCTTAACAATAATCTCAGCGAGATCTGAAAACGGGCGAGTTGTTTCGGGCGTGGTCGGACCAAAAATTACTATTGTTTTAGTTCCGACCGCCGGAGCGATGTGCGCGGGTCCTGTATCATTAGTGACCAGCAAATTAACCACGCTCAGCGCGGCTACGGCTTCGGATAAACTTGTTTTGCCTGTTAGCAAAATCGGCTTGGTTGTGGATTTTTCACAAACGTCGTTTGAAACTTCCAATTCGTCAGGCGAACCAATTAAGACAACACTGGCGTTCAAGTTTTCTTGTAATAAATCTGCAAGTTTGGAGTAGGATTCGGTTTGCCAGCGTTTAGCACGGCTATTGGTCGAACCGGGACAGAGCGCGATAATTTTTCGGGTTAAATCAACTCCGCTTTCAGCTAAAAATTTCCGCGCCGCGTTTTTTCTGCTTTCGGAGACATTAATTAAAATATCCGGGTCGCGTTCCCAAACTCGCGTCTCGCCAAACAGTTTTATTTCGAGTTGGGCAATAATGTTGAGATAATAAAAGACTTCGTGACGCTTGTCTTTCCAGGCTGGAATCGAGAGCGCGTCGGTGAGCAGAAAGCCCCGTCCATCAATTCGATAACCAATCCGCTGCTGCGCGCCGCCGATTTGTGCTAAAAGTGCGCTCTCAAAAGCATTGTTGAGCAAAATCGCCAAATCAAATTTGTATCCGCGCCATTTTTTGGCTTGCTTAAAAACGGAGTTAATGGAGTTTCCTTTTTTATCATAAGTTAAGATTTGATCAATAAAATCGGCATCTGCAAAAATGCCTTCCGCCCAGCCGCGAGTGCAAAGCGTGATGTGCGCGTTGGGTAAAACACGTCGCAGCTCTCGCAAAGCCGGAACGCTCATCACCGCATCGCCTACCCAATTTGTGCCGCGCACAACGACTCGCTCGATATTTTCAGCTCTCACAGTAAACTTTTTAAACCGTCCGCCAGCGAGATTTCCGGCTCCCAACCAAGTTCCTGTTTAATTTTTGATAAATCCGAAACATAGTTGAACGGAACGGGAGCAGGCAGAGGTTCGGGCGCGATAACGGCGTTGGCTCCCGCGATTTCTTCAATCTGTTCGAGCAATTCGCGCAAACTAACGGCATTAGTGGCGCCGCCGCCTAAATTGTACAAACCATGCTGCACTTCCGAATCAACAAACGCCTGACAAGCGCTGGCAAAATCCCCGACGTGCAGCAAATCGCGGCGCGGTTTTCCTTCGGCGGGCAAATGAAGACGTTCGCCCATATTGACGGCTTCGAGGTAATGAGAGACAAAATTCGGCTCGTTTCCCTCCGAAGCAGGTGCGTAAACGGTGGAGAGCCGGAAAATGCACGACCGGAAATTGTTTGCCTGCGCGTAAAAAGCGATGTATTTTTCGGCAATTAGCTTAGACCACTCAAGCGCTGATTGCCCGCGAAAATCCGTCGGACAAGATTCCGGGACTTCCGCATAATCATCGGCAAACGCGCCGTAAACGTCTCGCGTCGAAGCGAAAATAAAGACGGAGTTTGGTGACATTGCCCTCAATAAATTGACAGTCCCTTCAACATTTGTCAGGAAGCTTTGCTCTGCCGCATCCGGTGATTTATCAAGATACGCCGCGAGATGAATTACCACATCATAATCTGCAACGCCCGCCGTATCGTTCAGATTTAACACGTCAAATCCTGAGCGGCGCGAAAAATCATCGGCATAAAAAAAATTGCGGACGTGCGTTCCCAAAAACCCGCTTCCGCCTGTAACAAGAACTTTCATACGAAAAACTGGAGCCTTCTCAAATTAAACTAATTTGGTTTTGCCATTTCTTTCAAAAACTGCTCTTTGATTATAAACAATAGCGAGTGAAAAACGCTGCTGATTATTTTATTTCCCGCTTGCGCAAGAAAAATCCGTGTGCGTATAGTGAAAATATCGTTATTAAATTGTAAAAGAATTCGTTTTCGATTGTTCCAAGCTGTTTACAAATTGTGTACAGCTCAAACAATTCAATTGTTTTGTTATGTCGGATTTTGATTTTAAAAAAGAGGTTCCAGAGGCTTTTCCCGTTTTGGACGCCAAACAAATTGCCATCGTCGCCGAGTTCGCCAAATGTAAAACTTATGAAGACGGCGACGTGCTGTTTCGCGCGGGCGAAACCGATTTTATGTTTCACGTAATTAAATCCGGCGGGATTGAAATTGTTGATCGGTCATCGGGCGAGCCGAAAACGATTTTAGTTCATGAGCCGGGCGAATTTACTGGTGATCTCGCGAATCTCACGGGTAGAAGTTCAAATGTGGATGCGATTGCGCGCGGGAAAACCGAAGTTTACGAAGTTTGCGAGGCGGATTTGCGGCACATCATATCAGAGCGCCCCGGTTTGAGCGACCTGATTTTGCAGACTTTTATTACTAGGGCGCAGGCATTGAGCGAAAACGAGAATTTCACCGGCTTGCGTGTGATCGGTGCGCGCTTTTCGACCGATACATTTCGGATTCGCGACTTTCTCTCAAAAAATCACGTTCTCTACACTTATTTTGATTTTGAAACTGATAAAAAATTCGGCGCGCTGCTCAAATCGTTTCATCTCAAAGAATCTGATTTGCCGGTGGTCGGTTACGGGCAAGACTGGCTGCTCAAGAATCCGTCCAACGAAGAACTGGCGCAACGAATCGGCATCAAACACGAAATTGATGGCAACACGCTGTTTGATCTGGCGATTGTCGGCGGCGGTCCCGCAGGATTAGCAGCTGCCGTGTACGGCGCCTCGGAAGGTTTAAAAACCATTGTGCTGGAGCAAATCGCCACCGGCGGGCAAGCTGGAACAAGTTCAAAAATCGAAAACTATCTTGGGTTTCCAACCGGCTTGTCGGGTGCCGAGCTTGCCGGTCGCGCCACGCTGCAAGCCGAAAAATTTGGAGCCGAACTGTTAATTCCAACAAACGCCGTGCGGCTTGATTTCGACGAAAATTTTTCGGTCGTGCATTTTGAAAGCGGCGAGCAACTTCGTGCCAAAGCGTTGATTATTGCGAGCGGAGCTGATTACCGCAAACTTGCGGTCGAAGGGCGCGAAAAATTCGATGGCGCGGGCGTTTACTACGCCGCCACACAAATGGAAGCGGGGCTGTGCGGAGGCGATGCGGTTGTCGTCGTAGGCGGCGGCAACTCCGCCGGTCAAGCGACAATCTTTTTGGCGGAAAACGCGCGCAAAGTTTTATTGCTGATTCGCGGCGACGATTTGGGCAAAAATATGTCCGACTATCTTGTTCAGCGCATCCAGCAAACGAATAACATCGAGCTTTTAACCAATACGGAAGTTACCGCAATGTTTGGTGATACGCACCTGACCGCGGTTGAACTGACCAACCGCCAAACGGACGTTACACGGCGCGAAAATGTGGCAGGCGTCTTTTCATTTATTGGTGCGATTCCGCGCACTGAATGGTTGCCGCCAGAGATCGAACTGGATGGAAACGGATTTGTCAAAACCGGAACGCGCGTTTCTGATTCTGAAAAATGGACAAAAAAGCGTCCGCCTTTTTTTCTCGAAACCAGCCGCGCCGGAGTATTTGCCGCTGGCGACGTGCGTTGCGATTCAGTCAAACGCGTCGCTTCTGCAGTCGGCGAAGGTTCGATGGCAGTGCAATTTGTTCACGAATATCTCAAGGAGATTCAACAACCTGAACAATCAATCGCAGTTTGAAGTTTAGGAGCAAATAATATGTCCTACAACAGTTTATTAGCTGCCGACGAAAAAGAAACTCAGTCGTCAAAAAAATGGCTAATTTTAGGATTGTTGGCATTATTGTTAACGTCCGGCGGAGCTGGCATTTATTGGTTTTACTTGAGACCTGTTCCGAAACGAATTGTCAAAGCAGAATCGAAATACGCGCCTGAAAAAATCAGGGATACGGTCGTGATGTATTTAGCTCAGCCGCGTTTTACCGGCAAAGAATTTGAATCGCAGATTTTAGGCAAGGCACAGCTTGAGCTTTATCGAATTGACAAAAAAGAAGTTTACTTTTCACTGCCGGAAATGACTGAAAGTGCGCGAACAGCGACGCTCGACAAATTTATTGCCGACCAAGGCAAAATTGAACAAGCGGTTGTAGATAATAATAAAATGCACATCGGTGATTACTCGCTGGAGCAAAGTCCGCTAAAAAATTCATTTCTTAAAACAGCGCTTAACAACATTAAAGTTAACCCCGACGCCGTTTTGCAGTTTGATTTCAAACGTGCCCGTTACACGATGAATCTGCGCGAACTAATTGATTTGAGCGATAATTCGCTGGTTTACGGCGGGCGCCTGAACGCCGACACAAATTTGCGGGACGGCGACGGTCGGTTTATCATCTTTTCCAATCATGGGGCGTTTGTTTCCAAGCCGGAAGAGCCGTCATTAAAACGCCTGGCAAACGATTTGACCAAAGATTTGACTGCCAACGCGCCCAATCTCCGCGAACAGAAAATTCAGCGCGTTCTCGATTTTGTTTCTAATGAAATAGCTTACGATTACACCGAAGCGGTTGGTGCGGCGGAAACCCTCAAAAGACCAAACGAAGTGTTGATGAGCCGGAGCGGGGATTGCAGCAACAAAACGATTTTGTTGGCTTCCCTGCTTGAACAAATCGGCGAAGATTATGTGCTTCTCTATTGCCCGCACCACATTACGGTCGCCGTGCCGCAAGGCAATTTCCCAATTACAAACGGTTTAACGTTTAACTGGGAACAGAAAAAATGGGTAATCGCCGAATCAACATTGGCTAATTTTGAAATCGGCAAAACTCGCGTTCGCGAAGCCCGCATTCTGCAATCGGTCGAATACGTACAAGATCCGCAATACCGCAACGTGATTTTTGAAGCTGACACTTTGCGCCCGGTAGAGTTTCGCTAATTTCAGATTTTATTTGGAAAATTAAGACGATTCAGGCGATAATAAAAGCGCTACAGCTCCTAAACAGGTGATTTTATGAATTGGACAGAAGTAATCAATAATCCGGCGTTGCAAGATTTACCGTTCAAGCTCGAAACAAATCAGTGGGGACAAAT
>JBDTZD010000162.1:0-8661 GCA_040005335.1 Pyrinomonadaceae bacterium
GACTGATATTGATGAGACTGACTGTCAACGTGAAAACGGTTGTGGCTGTTGCTCTTCGCTGCATTCGCAGCACATTAGTTGTAAAAACCGAAAAAATCGTCAGTGGCAGATTCGCTGCCATCAACAGTAGGAGCGGCGCGGTTGCCGGTTCGCGCATGATTCGCACGGCAATAAAATCACGAAAACAATAAATAAACAGCGCAAACAATGCCGCGATACCGCCGCAAGACCACAAAAAAGTGTTGAGCGTAATCTTTCGGTCGTTCTCGTCCTCATTATCGTAGTACCAACGCGCCATCGAATTGTCTAAACCCAAAATGACCAGAATACTCAGCAGGGCGGAAACATTTGTCACCAGACTTATGACGCCGTAATCCGAGGGCATGAAAATTCTCGTATAAATCGGGGTCAGAAAGACTGCCAAAAAACGGCTCAAAATTCCCGAGATGCCGTAAACAACGCTCTCTCCCGCAAAATTTTTGAGTAATGAAACCTGCGACATTTACTTTCCCCGCTGCCGGTGCAAGTTGATTACTTCCTGGTAAATTTGCACCAAATCGCGGGCTATCTGCTGGTCATCGTGATATTTCTCTGCGTACTGCCTGCTTTTGAGACCAATTTCGTGACGCCAAGCGGCATCGCAGATTAAGCGTTCGAGTTTTTCGGCAATATTGTCCGGATTGGCATTTACAATCGGTAAATCTGCCGGATAATCTTTGCCGATTACCGGATTAATGTAACAAACGACGGGTTTGCCGAAAGCCATTGCTTCGACTGCCGCGTAACCGTGCGCGCCCAAAATTAGCTGGTCAACGTAAACGTCGCACTCGCTCATTAATTTTATAGCTTGGGCGCGCGGCAGTCCTTGCACCAAAGTGAAATCAAAATCATATTTCGATTTAAGTCGCTCGACGGCTTGCAAAATATATTTCGTTCCTTTTGCCACCGGAGCCGAAGGAGAATGAACAATCAGAGGCTTCTGCCGAGCCAACTCAGGATAATGCGGAACGTGATCTGACAAAACTATTGACTGCCAGGTTCTAAACCGCTTTGGAAACAATTCGCGGTTGATATAATGCCCCATTCCGACAAATTCCAGCGGGTAAAAACCGAGCTTGGCAAAAAAAACTTGATTGGCGGCGGAGCGTTCGCGGCTTTCATCCTTGTATTCATAGCCGTCGGTAAAAGCTGTTTGATAATAAGGATTAATTGCCATATCTAAAGCGGGAACACGAATATCAGAACCAATCCATTGAACGACTCCGGGCTTGTTTATCCGATGTAAAAAATTTTTATTCCAACCACGCGCAAACACTCCGGCATCGGCAATCCAATGCAGAACATCTGCCCAAGCAATTAACTGCCGGATTTCGGCAAAAATCTTATAACGTCGCAAACGTGATGTAATGCGGGAACCTTTGTTAAGTGAAAAGATTTTGACGTTGCTTGCCGATTGGATGGGGCTGTCCGAGATTGAAAATCCGCGAGCTTCAACGCCGATTGCTTCTAATAAACGAACTTTGTGAGAAATGTCCGAGGCAATATTGACAGGCAGCAACAAAACTTTCATGAAACAATTTTACCGTTTTGATTTCAATCAACGCTTACTCTCTAAACCTGATGACCTGAGCCGGAACTCCTACGGCGACTGCGTAATCGGGAACGCTTTTGGTGACAACCGCGCCGGCGCCGATTTGCGCTCCTTTGCCTATCGAAACGCCGGGCAGAATTGTGGCACCGATGCCGATATCAGAATGATCTTCGATGACAACTTCGGCAAACTCTAACTCGCTCAACAAAATCGGTAAATCTCTGCCCTGTTCGGTATGACGGCTCGTTAAAATTTTTACGTGCGGCGCGATTCCGACACTCTTTCCGATAATTATATTTCCCGCGCTGTGAAAAAAACAGTTTTGTCCAATCCAACTATTATCACCGATTTTCAAAGAATTCTTGTAATAACCTTTCAAAATCGTGTTATGACCAATGTAAATATTGTCGCCAAGTTCAATGGTTTCAGGGTGAAAAACCAAAACGCCGAATTCAAAAACTACGTTCGCGCCAATTTTCTTAAACTCGCGCTGCTCAAACTTACCGCTTCCATGCGATTGATACTGTTTTGGCATAAAACAATTAATTCAAAACATTGCGCAGCGTTTCAGCTACTAAATAAACGTCCGACGATTGTAGTTTTTCGTAGATAGGCAACGCCAAACCCTGCTTGTATGCCCGCATCGCGTTCGGAAAAAGCCGTTGGCAGTGGAGTTGGTACTTTTCCTGATAATAAATTTGCGACGGGATACATTGCGCTCCGTAATTCGTTCCGACGCCGCGCGTTTTTAGTTCTTCAATCAAATCATCGCGGTTATATTTGTGATCAACGACTGTGTGAAAAGTTTGCCATGTATGCCGTTTACCAGCGGGAACAGTTGGCAGTTGAATGTTTCTCTCGGCTCCTAATTCCGATAAATAAATTTCTGCCAAATTGTTTTTGGCTTCGATATTTTTTTCAAGTCGTTCAAATTGCGACAATACTAAGGCGGCTTGAAAATCAGTCATCCGGTAATTAAAACCAGCGGCGATAAACTCCATTCTACCGTTACGCATTTCAATTCCATGATTTCTTAAAACGCGGAATTTCATCGCCAATTCGTCATCATCGGTTGTCAAAAGTCCGCCCTCGCCCGACGTAATCGCTTTGCGCGGATGGAGGGAAAATGAACCGACATCGCCTGTTGTGCCGACAAATTTCTTATCTTCAGTAGCGCCGAGCGCGCAAGCCGCGTCTTCAATCACAAACAATCCGCGCCCGCGAGCGATTTCCGCAATTTGAGAAATATCACATGCCAAACCAAATTCGTGAACTGGAATAATCGCTTTTGTTCGCGGCGTAATCGCAGGCTCAATTTGCGAAACGTCCAGATTAAAAGTATCTCGTTCAACATCAACGAAAATTGGTTTGGCGCCGACAATTTCGACGACGTTTGCCGTCGCAATGTATGAAAAAGCCGGAACTATCACTTCGTCGCCTGCGCCAATGCCGAGCGCGACAAGCGATAAATGCAGCGTCGCCGTTCCGCTCGAAACCGCGACGACGTTTCTTGCGCCGAGATATTCGGCAACAGCGCACTCCAGCGCTTCGACATTTTCGCCCTGGACAAGTTTCCCCGAACGCAAAACTGCCGTTGCCGCGCTGATGTCCGCTTCGGTAATGTTAGGCGACATCAGCGGAATAAATTTCTGGTCCGGCTTCATAACTGAGTTTTGAAGTATTCCGCGGTTTTAAGAATGCCCTCTTCAAGATCAATCTTTGCCTTGAATCCCAAAACTTCGGCGGTTTTTTCCACACTCGGAATCCGAATAGCGATGTCCGCGGAAAGGGGTGGGCGAAATTCGATTTTCGATTTTGAATTTAAAACCCGGCAAATCGTTTGCGCCAAACCCAAAATCGTAATCACTGCGCGGGCGTTGCCGATGTTGAAGCTGTTGCCCACTGCGGCAGGCGATTCAACAGAGCGCATCAAACATTCAACAAAATCGTCAACATAACACCAGGCGCGAATCTGATTGCCGTCGCCGTTGATAAAAATGGTTTCATCACGCAATGCTTTCTTGATCATGATTTGGATAGCGCCTTCGCCGGTTTGACCAGGACCATAAACGTTAAAAGGGCGAATTGTGACAACCGGCAAATCATATTGACGAAAATAAGAATGCGCTAGGTGTTCGCCCGCTAACTTGCTGACGGCATAAACCCAGCGCGCTTCGCCAGCCGAACCAGCTACGGTTTCCTGTTCTTCAGAGGCGCGAAAAGCCATTGAGCCGAAAACTTCCGAGGTTGAAAAATCAACGAAGCGGTCTTTAATGCGGTTGATGCGGGCGGCTTCGAGCGCGTTTGCAGTCCCGATCATATTGACTCGCATCGTTTTCACCGGGTCTTGAATGACCGTATCAATTCCAGCAATAGCCGCCGCGTGAATGACAATATCCGCACCCGTCATTGCCGTAGTTAAAGTATCAGCGTCTAAAACATCACCTCTGACAACTTTCAAATTCTGATGATTGGCAAAGCCGCTCTCGGTTAACGTGTCGCGGTGAAAATTGTCGTAGGCGACGATTTTGTTTTGTTCAATTAAATTTTTTATTAACGCATTGGCGATAAATCCGGCACCGCCCGTAATAAAAATGTTTTTGTTAACAATCACTTTTTATTCTTTTCCAAAATTTCTAATTTTGTGTACCAACTCAATCGCTTTTCGTGATTCGTGAAGCCCAAAGCCTTCGCCCGCAATTATTTTTTCGTAACAGGCAGTATGCAAATCGGCAAATCCGTCGCTGAATTCAAATGTTTGTCCGTTAATCATCGTCGAACGAAAGGTTCTCGCTCCGGCTGCTTTAACAGCGTCCGGTAAATCGTTTTCATCAATGCTCAAGTGCCAATTGACATCCGCTTTTTCGAGTCTTAGAAAACCGGCAGCTCTCGTTGCCGTATGATATTCAACGCGGTTTTCTAAAACATCTCCGAAGACCCAGAGCAGCATATCGAAAAAGTGAACGCCGATGTTAGTCGCAATTCCGCCGGATTTGTTGACGTCGCCTTTCCAGCTAATCTGATACCAATGCCCGCGCGAAGTAACGTATTTTAAATCAACTTCAAAACGCTCGCCCTTGCCCGCTTGAGCAACCATCTCTCTGAGCGCGATAACGTTTGGGTGTAAGCGGAGCTGCAGAATCGTAAAAACTTTTTTGCCCGTCTCTTTTTCAATTTCCGCAAGCGCATCAACATTCCAGGGATTTAGAACAATCGGTTTTTCGCAAATTACATCGGCTCCGTGTCTTAAACCAAACCGGATATGCGCGTCGTGTAGATAGTTTGGTGAACAGACCGCGACATAATCGAGCTGAATTTGCTGGCGTTTTAGTTTTTCGATGTGCCGGTCAAAACGTTCAAATTCTACGAAAAAATCGGCGTCGGGGAAATAACCATCGAGTATTCCAACCGAATCAAATTTGTCCAAGGCGGCAATTAAATTATTGCCAGTCTCCTTAATAGCTTTCAGATGACGCGGTGCAATATAACCGGCAACTCCGATGAGCGCGAAGTTTTTCATAAACGGTTATTGTACCTTAAAAACCTTTTTGTCTTTAAGTTCATACCGCTCGCCGCTTTCGGGACAAACAGCTTCGCCTTGTTCATTGAATTTCAAACGATGCCCAAACTCGCTCATCCAGCCAATTTGTTTGCCGGGATTGCCGACAATCAATGCGTAAGCCGGAACATTTTTTGTGACAACCGTTCCCGCTCCGACAAACGCAAATTCGCCAATGTCATTGCCGCAGATGATTGTCGCATTAGCGCCAATTGACGCGCCGCGTCCGACGCGCGTTTTGAGATATTCGTTGCGGCGATTAACGGCGCTGCGCGGATTGATGACGTTAGTAAAAACCATCGAAGGACCGAGGAAAACGTCGTCTTCGCAAACGACGCCGGTATAAATCGAAACGTTGTTTTGGACTTTGACGTTTTTGCCGAGCACAACTTCGGGTGAAACCACGACGTTTTGACCAAGATTACAGCCGTCGCCGATCTTACAATTCGGCATAATGTGCGAAAAATGCCAGATTTTAACGCCCGCGCCGATTTCACAACCTTCGTCAATGACGGCAGTTTCATGCGCAAAGTAGTTTCTTTCAGACATCCCTTTTTAATTGGTAAAAAACGATTTCACTTTGTCGGCAATAAAATTGAGCAATTCTTCGTTCATTTCGGTGTGAATCGGAAGCGAGAGAACCTCATCGCAAAGTTTTTCAATAACGGGCAATTCAAAATCCGCAGTGACAAATTGCTCAAATGCTTTTTGCCGATAGAGCGGCACGGGATAATAAATCATCGAAGGAACGCCGTTCGCCTGTAAATATTGTTGGAGGGCGGCGCGCCTGGCGTTTTTAACTTGCAGCGTATATTGATGAAAAACATGCGTTGAATTTGGCTCGCGACTGGGAGTTTGCAGTTCGTCAATTCCAGCAAACGCCGCATCGTAAAACGCCGCTGCCTTTTGACGCGCTGCGCAGTATTCATCTAAATATTGAAGTTTTACGTTTAAAATAGCCGCTTGAAGTGAATCGAGTCTTGAATTAACCCCGATCACCTCGTGATAATACTGTTTAGCCTGACCATGATTAGCAACCATGCGAAGTTTTGCCGCTAGTTCGTCATCGTCAGTAAAAATCGCCCCGCCGTCGCCGTAACAACCTAAGTTTTTGGACGGAAAAAACGATGTGCAGCCGACATGCCCAATAGTGCCGGTTTTCTTTCGCGCTTTGCCGCTCAAAATGTAATCCGCGCCGATTGCCTGCGCGTTATCTTCAATCACAAACAAATCGTGTCTTTCAGCAACTTGCATAATCGGCTGCATATCACAGCTTTGCCCAAACAGATGAACCGGGACAATTGCTTTGGTGCGCGGCGTGATGGCAGCTTCGATAATCTCAGCTGTGACGTTAAAAGTATCAGGATCAACTTCAACCATCACAGGCGTTAACCCTAATAATCCAATCACTTCGGCCGTCGCTACATATGTAAACGAAGGCACGATCACCTCGTCACCGGGTTTTAAGCCGAGAGCCATCATCGGGATTTGCAGCGCATCAGTGCCGTTAGCGCAGGGAATGACGTGTTTGACGCCGAGGTATTTTTCCAGCGCTGCTTGAAACTCTTTGACCGGAGGACCATTAATAAAAGCGCTGGAAGCCAGACAATTCAACACCGAATCGTCAATTTGTGGTTTTATTTTTTGGTATTGACTTTTTAAGTCCACCATTTGAATCTGATTCATCGTAAGTTTTTACAAAAAGCTGGTTAAGAAGGAATGTAAATAATATGTGCTAAATATTCTCTCGCGAGAAGAGTCGTGTGTGCAAGCACCAACAGTTCTGTGATAGCTTTGCAAAAGCTATCACAGAAACAATTTAAGCCGCCTGCGCGGCTGTTTTCAGTTTCGGCTGCAAAATTTCAGCAACGGTTTTCTGACGATAATCGAAAATATAATCGAGCTCCTTCCGGACCAAAAAGTGAATCGCGTCGCCAAGTGGTTCAAAGGGCAAACGATAACGCACTTCATCATCAATTTTGGTGCTGCCATCCGGCAAAGTTGTAAAAGTATGCCGGTGAATCCATTGTTTATAAGGACCTTTTAACTGCCTGTCAACAAACTCGACCGAAGGTTTCCACTCAGAGATTTCCGTGCGCCAAGTTATAGGAAGCCCGCGTAATTTGAGTTTGTAATCAATTAAGGCTCCCTTT
The DNA here is from genome assembly GCA_040005335.1 of Pyrinomonadaceae bacterium. GTDB lineage: Bacteria > Acidobacteriota > Blastocatellia > Pyrinomonadales > Pyrinomonadaceae > JBBQUS01. Next base: position 7,304 of record JBDTZD010000162.1, read on the forward strand.
TTAATATCAATCGGCTGCGGCGTAATAATTTTGAAGTTTAGTTCGGGCGGCGTGATTAGTTCGAGATTTCCCGCATCGGCGAAAAAATTGAAAACCGTTTCAAGCGGCAATGCGAGCGTCAATGTGCGCGTTAAAATATGCTCTGACATTTTCTAAAAACCCCTTGTTCGTAAAAATTGGAAACTGGGAAATAATACCAAATTAAAAACAAACTAAAAAAGGACAAGATTTAAGTCTCGCCCTTTGTCCCTAATCAGTTAATTACTGCTTTTCAGATATTTTTCCGGCAATGGACTTTCAGGCGTTTCCTGACTCCAAGCAATATTCATCACCCACCAGCGTGTTCCATCGTTAACAAGTTGAATGCTGTTGATGCCGCGCATAAAAGGCTTTTCGTCGGCGAGCTTGTGCTTGGATTCGTAGGTCGTAAAAACATGAGCGATGTTACCGAATTGTTCGACGCGCTGCGCGATTCCGGTTTCATGAAAACCTTCTTTTTCAAGAAAGGGTGCGCTCCGCTCGATATATTCTTCAGGCGTGAAATAACGCCCTCCGACTTTTCCTTCTTTGTTTTTACCTGTTGGAATCATTTTAGCATTTGGATAAAAGAGCGAGCGAAACCGATTCCAATCGCGTTTTACTCCAGCATCGCCGGAAATCACGCTGTATAAAGCTTTGACAATCGCATCAATTGAAGAAACATCTGCTGGATTTGCCGCCGGAATTGAGGCAAAAGGGTTGGGTGTTGCCGTCGTCTGCGGTTGCGTCGTTGTTTTTTGCTCAGCTGTCGGACTAGGCTGCGGTGTCGGTTTGTTTTCTTGTGCGAAACTCACGTTTGTCGCCGTTAGCATTAGAAAAACGGCTCCGCCTAAAAGCGAAACGCGTCGGAAATTGTTTTTCTTCATCTAAGTTACTCCTGAAAAATTGGGTTTGCTGAAAGAATTTGCGATTTTAGTTACGTCCCAAATATGCTTTTGTTTCAGGCTTGACCCAATAAATGAGAAGCGGAATTGCAAACGGCAGGAAAATACAAGAGGTCAAACTCATGACAATAAGAATGATGCCAAAAACCCAATGACCAGGGCGGGGCGGCACGACGAGCGCCAATATGTAAGGAACGAAATAGAAAAGCCCATAAACAATAAACATAATGCCGCCCACAATTGCATCCGATTGTTCTTTCGGCGTTGAGTTACTTCCGCTCCCGACAAGCGCCAGTATTCCGATAAATACTGGTATCAAAGAGGCTAAGGCGATTAATCCGCAAAAAATTCGATACCAAGTAAAAACTTTGCCCCCAAGAGGATTCTCATATTGGGCGGCGTTAAAATTAGCTGGGACGTTAAAGCCATAGGATT
>JBDTZD010000079.1:0-8639 GCA_040005335.1 Pyrinomonadaceae bacterium
AATGCGGTGCAGGTCAAACTTGATCGGCGTTTTGCGCAAGGTTTTAGTTTCGGTTTGGCTTACACCTTCTCAAAACTAATTACTAACGCTTCGGAAGACATTCTTGGTGGTTCACCGCTGGATAGCTCAATCCAAAATCCGTTTGACCGTGCGCCTCTGAAAACGACTTCGCCAACTAATTCGCCGCACGTTTTTGTCGCTAACTTTTTAGCAGAACTTCCGTTTGGTAAGGGTAAGAAGTATTTGGATCATGGTGGTTTCATCAATGCTTTGTTTGGGGGTTTCCAAGTTTCTGGCATTTTCCGTTATCAAGCTGGTGTGCCGCTCGTTGTGACGGTCTCCCCTGATACGGGTGCAACCGGAAACTCTGCGCTCGATAATTGGACCAATCTGGTTGGTTATTACACCAACTTGCGTCCGAATTTAACGGGGCAGAGCCTCACAACAGTTGGCCCATGCATTAATATTGCCCCCGAACGCGATAGACGTTTTTCATTGAATTGCGGCGCCTTTGCGTTCCCAGCGGACTTTACCCGTCCAACTGTGACAGATCCGAGTAATCCGGCATACGCCGCATACTATTCTGATCCGACACGGTTTTTCGGAAATTCGCCAGTTGTCAACACCGACTTTCGTTCACCAATGTATTTCTCGGAAAATATGAACATTTTGAAGAAAACTCGTTTTACCGAAACAGTTTTCATTGAAGTGGGTTTGGAAGCATTCAACCTTTTTAACCGTTCACGCTTTCTCCAACCTGACGGCAATCTCGGGCGTTTTGTTGGCGGAAGATTTGATAACGGAAACTTTGGTCAAGAAGGAGTTGCACAGCCGGTTGGTCCCTTTGGCGGAAACCGTGTTGTTCAATTAAGAGCGCGACTTGTTTTCTAATTGCGGCTCGCAATGTCATGCGTGAGATTGTTTTTTTACAATCTCACGCATTCTTAAATTAAATTTTAAGCGGCGTTTAATTGATGTATTTTATTTTGCATAGAGTAATTAAACGTTTTCTGATGGCGAGCTTTTTAATGTGCCTTAGTCTAAATTTAGGCGAGGCACAAGCAAATCGCCCGCCTGTTAAACAACAAGATTCCGCCGCTCAGTTGTTGGCTCAGTCCGCGGATGCTTTTGAACGTGGCGACTTGGCTAATGCTAAAACGATTTTGCAGAAAGTTTTGAAAGCCGATGTCCATAACATTACGGCTCATACTTTACTAGGCGCCATTGCTGATCGAGAAAACGATTTAAGAACTGCGGAACTGCATTTTTCACAAGCAGCCAAATTTTCTCCAAAATCGCCTGAGACGCGCAATAATTACGGTGCAATTCTGCTGCGTCTGAACCGCCAACCGGAAGCGGCGGCGGAGTTTGCGGCCTCGCTGGCGGCAAACCCTAATCAGCAGAGTGCATTGGTCAACCTTGCCCAAATTCGTTTTGCTGAAAATAAATTGGTCGGGGCGCGCGAGTTGTTTGAAAAAGCCAAATTAATTGCTCCTGATGCAGAAATCTTACGTGCGCTAGTTATTATTTCCTTGCGCTCAAAAGATAAAGACGCAGCAGCCAGAGACTTTCAGGAATATGCGGAGGTTATCAAAAAATCGCCAACCGTCGGTGAGTCAGGCGAATTGCACAAGCGTTTAGAATTTGGAGCGGAATTATTTGAAAACGACAAATTAAGCGAAGCGCAAATTGAACTTGAAGATTTGAACGCTGTTGCCCCTGATAACGTCGAGGTTTTAGTTTTGCTCTCTCGCATTTATCTAGCGCAACAAAACGTGCGCCTTGCCGGACGCATTCTTGAATCAGCCGTCGCTCGCGGCATTGAGAGTGCAAAAATTTACGAGTCTTTAGCAAATGTTTATCAAACGGGCGGGTATATGGAAAATGCAGTTCCGGCGATGCGTCTGGCAATCGAAAAAGACCCGAAAAATGAGTTTTACCGCGCTCGATATGGGCTGCTGCTAATTTCGGCCAAAGCTCCGGCGGCAGCAATTATTAGACTTAAAGAAGCTGTTGCTGAAATGCCTGATTCGGCTCGCTTATGGCTGGCTTTAGGCATTGCACAATTGACCGAAGGGGGAAAAGCCGCAGATGCTCAAACTTCGTTTGAAAATTCTTTAAGGCTTGAACCAAAATCTATTCCGGCTCTGGCATATCTCGGTACAATTTATACTGACGCGGCAAATTATGCCGAGGCTGCAAAGAATTACGAACGCGCTCTGTTAATCGAAGAAAATAACGCTTTGCTGCATTATCTGCTGGCGGACACTTTGCTGAAAATGCCGGAGAGTGATCCTGCAATTATCGAAAAGCATTTGCGACGAGCCATCGCGCTTGACGAGAAATTGTCCTCGGCTCATTTCGCGCTTGGCAAAGTTTACGCTCGCGCCGAACACTGGCAGGAAGCCAGCGAAGAATTTCGTAAAACGGTAAATTATGCTCCCGAATTTGCCGAAGGGCATTACCAACTTGGACGGACATTAACTCGGCTCAAACAACCAGCGGCAGCAAATTTAGAATTTGAGAAGTATAAAAAATTGAATGATTCGCAATCCGCGCAAAAGGAAATTGACCGCCGCGAACTGGTGCGCCGTCTGGCAAATGTCAAATTTTAAACGGAGATTTTATGAACAAGTTAGTTTTAGCTTTTAGTTTATCAATTTTAATTGCGGGTGCGGCAAACACAAAAGCCTTGGCGCAGCAGCAACCACAACCTGCCGCCTCGCCACAACCATCACCGCAAACTGCGCAACAGCCGCAGTTTGACCAATGGACTGAGGAGTTTACAGGCGATAAGTTGGACGAAACCAAATGGGAGAAATTTACTTTTGAAGGTGCTTCGGGCGGTAAACTCGAAGTTAAAGACGGCGAAGTCCGAATTCGCAGCTCAAACAAAACTCGCGCCGGAATTCGCAGCAAACAAACTTTTTCCGGGGATAAATTTATCGCCGAAGCGCATCTGGCAAAAGTCGGAGACGCGTATCCTGATCCAGGCGCAAATAGCTCAACGCTTGGTTTTGGAGCCGTCACGATTCTTTTTGATGGTTCGGGGCGCAACCGAATCGAGTGGATTTTGACCAGCGAAGGCACGTTTGAAGCGTGGGTGACGCGCGATGGACAAGGCGAGCGGCTGGATAATAAAAAGCTTGGGACAAAAATGAAAAACCCCGTTTTAGCAGTTGCCCGCGTCGGGGATGTTTTTAAGTTTATCATCAACAGTGCTGACGGCAAGCCCGAAGATGCCCAAGTTGGGTTGCAAACAACCATCAAAAATATGCCGAAAACTTTTACCTTGATGTTATATGGCTACGGCTCATCGGAAAACAATTGGGACTGGGCGCGAGTCGTTGTTGCCAAATAAGGTTTACGCAACCTCTGAGGGATGATTCTGACATCTGTCAGAATCATCCTCGCTAGCAAGGTGGTACTTTGTGTTCAAAAAATCCGCCCGCTTACATTGAGGTGGTACTGACTTGATAACTTTTTTATGTTTTATAAAAACCAATTGCGGATCTTAGTTTTACTGATTTCGACTTTGTTGTTGAATACAGTAGCTTTCGCTCAGGGTCAAACAGGTTTTAATCGAAAAACTCAGTTTTATCAAAATCCGGTTTTTGATGTTGATTTCCCTGATCCGGCGGTAATGCGCTCTTCTGACGGCTATTTTTATGCCTACGCCACACAAACTTTTGTCAATGGAAACTGGCGGCATATTCAAGTCGCGCGTTCGGCTGATTTGGTCAATTGGCAATCGCTCGGAGACGCTCTGCCGGTCAAACCATCTTGGGCAAGCAACACCAATAATTTTTGGGCGCCCCATGTCATCCAGGTTGGCAGTACATATTATATGTATTATTCGGGCGATCCGAATACGCAGACCGGGCTGTGTCTGGCAGTTGCGACGGCGACTAATCCGGCAGGACCTTTTACGGATAAAGGCGCACCGCTAAAATGCGGCGGTGGTTTCGTCAATATTGATCCGATGGCTTTTGATGATCCCGCGACGGGCAAACATTACCTTTATTGGGGGAGCGGGTTTCAGCCGATTAAAGTTCAGGAACTGACCGCAGATCGCCTTGATTTTGCGCCGGGAACGCAGCCGTCCGATCTTATTTTTCCGATTAGCGATCCGAATCCGGCAAATTATCGAAATTTAGTTGAAGGGGCTTGGGTCACTTATCGTAACGGTTTCTACTATCTGTTTTTTTCCGGCGACGATTGCTGCGGCAGCAGCGCGCATTATGCAATTATGGTGGCGCGCGCGCAGAGCGCAACCGGACCTTTCACGGTTTTACCTGAAAACAATGGCGTGATAGTCAAGGGAAACGCACAATGGCTCGGACCCGGTCATAATTCCGTAATTGCTGACGATAAATCAACCGATTGGCTGGTTTATCACGCCTATCATCCGAATGACAGACCGAGGGGACGCGTAATGTTAATGAACCGCTTAATTTATGGCAGCGATGGCTGGGTCAGAGCCGAAAGCGGTACGCCGACACTCGAAATCCGCGTTGCTCCATTTATCAATAATCGGTTGAGATAGTTTTCAGAAAGGTTGGGCGGCAATCAAAAGCGGAACTCCAGTCGCCGGAAAACAGCTCGCTCCGGCTATCAAAAAACGAAAAAATTAATATGCTAAATGAAAATATAAACCAAACGGAAAACGTCGGTGAAATGTATAAACGACGCGAAATAATGGCAGACGGACGGCGTTACCTGATTTATTACACTTTCGGCGAGAGTGGCGACGTCTCGAAAGCAGAAACCAAAATTATCGAGAGTGAAATCAAAAGCGAAAGCATCTGAAGTTGCCGTTAATTATTATTTTGGCGAAGGAAATATTATTGACGCGGCTGTTGTTCCTACTCTTTGGAAAGCCGCGAGTCATTAAATTGGCTCTGACTGGACTATAGATGTATGCATTTAATGATTTATTCAATTTATCTTACAGTCTCGTTAAGTTATGAGTAGCATTAAGGAGGTAGCTCGCGAAGCCGGGGTTTCGACCGCGACGGTTTCGCATGTTATCAACAATACACGCTATGTTTCGGACGATGTTCGCGCCCGCGTAACGCAGGCCATCGAGCGGTGCCGTTATTATCCGAACGCGCATGCCAGAAGTTTGGCGTCAGGGAGAAGTAAAATTATCGGTTTGGTTATTTCCGATATCGCCAATCCTTTTTTCCCGGAACTTGTCAAAGCTATCGAAGCAGCGGCGTTTGAACGTGGATACGACATAATGCTTTCCAACACTAACTATGACACGGAGCGCACTTCGCATTATGTCCGTCGGTTTATTGAGCGAAAGGTCGCTGGCGTGGCAGTAATGACTTCGGAAATGAGCAAAGAATTGATTGATGAGCTTATGCACCGAGAGGTTCCGGTCGTCTTTCTCGATGTCGGCGAAGCGGGAATGCAGATGAGTAATTTGCGCGTGGATTACGAGGAAGGTATCGAACAGGCAATTTTGCATCTGGTCGCGCTCGGACACCGCCGTATTGCTTATATCAGCGGCAAAATTGACATCAGATCGTCACGGCGCCGGCTCGAAGCATTTGAGCGAACAATGCGGCAGCTATTTCCGGAAGTAGCGCCGGAGCTAATTTTTTATGGAAACTTCAAAATTGAAGGCGGCAGGCGAGCGGCGAGCGAAATCTTAGTGACGCAGGCTGATAATCTGCCGACCGCTGTTGTCGCCGCCAACGATTTAACGGCAATCGGCGCAATCATCGAATTTGAATCCGCCGGTTTAAATATCCCGCGCGACATTTCAATTGTCGGGTTCGATGATATTGGTTTTGCCGCGCTGACCAAGCCAGCGCTCACGACAATCAATTTGCCGCGCAATGAACTGGGGCGACGAGCAGTAGAAATGCTGCTTAAGATTTTAAACAATCCGCAGGAGGAAGGCACGGAAATTCGCATTCCAACTAATTTAGTGATTAGGCAATCTACCGCACCCGCTCGGATTCAATCCATTCTGGACGGACAGCTAAAAATAAAGAGAGCCGAGAAACAAACGGTTTGAGAGGGAGAATTTTGTGATTAATAAGCCATTTTTAAAGGATAGAAAATCAGCGGCATCTGTGATTACTCAATGTTCGGTGATAATTCTACTTTTGCTCATTTCTCTGGCGAGCGCAGCAGCGCAAAAAAAAGCGGTTTACAGCAATCCGGTAATCGCCGGAGATTATCCCGACCCGTCTGTGATTCGCGTCGGCAAGGATTTTTACGCAACGGCGACATCTTCGGAGTGGTCGCCGGAATTTCCTATTTTGCATTCGCGCGATTTGGTCAACTGGGAAGTCATCGGCGATGTTTTTCCAAAACGTCCCGAGTGGTCGGTAGGTAATTATTGGGCGCCGGAAATCTGGCAGGAAAATGGTAAGTTTTACGTTTTTTACGTTGCTCGTAAAGCCGGAGGTTCGCTTTGCATTGCCGTCGCCACCGCCGCTCGGCCGACCGGACCCTACACCGATCACGGGGCACTGGAGTGTCAGGAAGTTGGTTCAATAGATGCGTTTCCAATCAGGGATGAAAACGGCAAACTGTTTGTAGTCTGGAAAGAAGACGGGAACAGCGTCAATAAACCGACTCCGCTCTGGGCGCAGGAACTCGACGAAAAAACTTTTAAGCTCGTCGGAGAGCGGCAGGAAATTTTGCGAAATGATCCGGCGACGTGGGAGGGAAATCTTGTCGAAGGTCCTTATATCATGCGGCGCAATGGCTGGTTTTACCTGTTTTATTCGGGCAACGCCTGTTGCGGGCGCGAATGTAATTACGCGCTTGGGCTGGCGCGGTCAAAAACTTTGCTCGGAACTTGGGAGAAAAGCCCTGCGAATCCTATTTTAAAAGCCAATGAAGATTGGCGCTGCCCAGGTCATGGCTCAATCGTAACGGATGAGAGCGGGCGAACGTTTTTGATGTATCACGCCTATGATCCGCGAGCTACGGTTTACGTTGGCAGACAAGCCCTGCTTGACGAAGTTAAATGGACAAACGACAACTGGGCGACAATTAATGACGGTCGGGGTCCGAGCAAACAGGCGGAAGCCCCCTTGCGAATCAATGAGCGCAACGCCGAATATAAATTCTTTGATGATTTTACAACTCCGACATTGCATTTCGGTTGGCAATGGCAGCAAAATAACGTTCCTATTTATCGAATCGAACGCGGGTTTCTTGTGCTTGCGCCGCAATCGGCGCAGGCAACGAACGAAATCGGCGCGATTATGGCGCAGTCAACGACGTTGGGAGATTACGCGGCGACGACTCAGATTGACTCAAATAAATTGACAAAAGACGCAATCGCCGGAATCGCAGCTTACGGCGACAACGAAAACGCGCTAGGAGCTGGGGTTAAAAATGGCAAGCTCGTCGTTTGGAAACGTGAGAAAAACAATCAACAAATTGTTTCAACCTCTGACGCGCCTAAGTCAGCGCAAACATATCTGCAAATGACAGCGCGGGACGGGCATTTGTTTCACTTTGCAGTTTCACGCGACGGCAAAAATTGGCAGCCCGTCGGGGCGGAAGTTGACGGCGCATTTTTGCCGCCGTGGGACAGAGGCGTCCGCGTCGCGCTTTACACGGGCGGCGCTGTAAATGCTGCGGCGCGGTTCGGATTCTTACGCATCGAACCTGCTCAATAAATTCTGGAAATCTCGGAGTAAATAAATGAATTTTTCAAATAAGTCAAAAATAATCGGTTTAATCACGATTTTAACAATTGCGTTGACAGCCGGCTGTGATAGAAAACCTGCCGGTGGCAGCACTGCCAGCGGCAACGGTTCAAATACGAGCGGCAAAAAGGTCGTCGGTTTTGTTCAATCGGAAACCGATAATCCGTGGCGCATCGCTGAGACAAAATCAATGCAGGACGAAGCCGACAAGCGCAAGGATAAATACGAACTCGTCGTCACCAACGCTCAGGGACAAACCTCAAAACAACTTTCTGATGTCGAAGATTTAATCGCTCGCAGGGTGAGCGCAATTTTTCTCGTGCCGCGCGAAGCTGAAGGCCTCTCAAGCGCTCTGCAGAAAGCCAAAGCAGCCAAGATTCCGGTCTTTCTAATTGATCGCGAACACACGGGTAAAGCCGGAGAAGATTTTGTCACGTTTATCGGCTCGAATTTTATTGATGAAGGAAAGCGAGTGGGCGAGTGGGTGATCAAAAACACAGAGGGCAAAGCCGGAGTCGTGATTCTCGAAGGTAATGCCGGATCATCAGTCGCGCGGGATCGCAACCAGGGTTTTATGGACGCGATTAAATCGAGTCCCGGCATTAAAATTTTAGCCTCGCAGCCAGCCGACTTCAAACGTGCCAACGGACAAGCCGTAATGGAGAATTTAATTCAAGCGCACGGCAAAAACATCACGGTTGTTTACACGCACAACGATGAAATGGCATTAGGCGCCATCAGCGCGTTAAAAGCCGCCGGATATAATCCGGGCAAAGATGTCAAAGTGGTCTCGGTTGACGGTCAAAAATCAGCACTCGAAGCGATTGTTGCCGGTGATATGAATGTCACGGTCGAATGCAATCCGCGCTTTGGTCCGGTGGCTTTTGACACTTATGAAAAATATCTGCGTAATGAGCCGATTCCACCCAAAATTATCAATCAAGATCAGTTTTA
>JBDTZD010000398.1:0-8599 GCA_040005335.1 Pyrinomonadaceae bacterium
ACCAAATTCGGATGGGCTAAACTTGCGAAAAAGTTTAACTACGCGGCGCGCCGCAATCAAGGGATTTTTCCAAAACGGTTTCGGGTATAGTGGGTAATTTTCACGCTAAACGATAGTTAGCTTAGTTGTCTGCCGCGATTTTGTCACCTACTTATTTAGGTAGGCAAAAGCGAACTTTAAAAGTAGAAAAGCTTTTGCGTAGTGATACATTTAAGTTTACGGAATCACGCTTTGGATTAACTCCCCAAACGATGTCCTTATAAATCCATCAAGGTTTAACGGCGTACATTTCAAGCCGCTCGTCGGGAATTTCATCCGGGACGTAAACGGCAATAATTTTTGCTCCCTTAATACCTTCCCAATAAGGGTTTTTGGTGTCGAGCGAAAAGTACTGAAACCCGATGCGAGCCGGAATTGGAGCGGGAGGCGGCGATTGAAACGAAAGTCCAACACCGGGCAGCGCCGAACCGATGACGGCTTCGATAACGTCGCGCGATGCGATTTTAATCGTGCGCGGCACGGCTTCCATCAGGCGATTATCCGGCAAATTTGCTTTGACGGCGAGATAAAAGGCGGCTTCTTTTAACAAACGGTCGTCGGTGACGCGCCCGACGTACAATGTTTCACGCACTTTTTCAAGCGGAATCGGGACGCAGCGCGTCGGAATTACGGTTTCGAGCAATTCACGAAGCTGTGCTGAAAGCTGCGAAAAGGTCGCATATAGATCTTCGTGTTCGTAAGGCACAATGTCTTTTGGATGCAGATTGATTGCGAATGTCATCAGGCGTCCGACGAGTGCTGCCATTTCCAGATAAAGTTTTTCGGGGTGAACAAGGCGCGTTCTAAAAAAATGAGAGAGCGTCGGAACTGATGCGTTGACCGTATTAAGCAACCAAAAAACAGCCACTTGATCGGTCGTAAAATCAGCTAGCGAAGCGCCTCGCTGACGACGCTGTTCGGCGAGCGAGCCTGATTTGGTGATTAAGATTTCAACCAGTTGGCGCAGCATGTTCGTCAGCCAATCCGAAGCAGCGGTGCTCAAAACTGGCGGAATATAAGTTTCGGAAACTGCAAAACCGCCGGTTGCCGTGCGCGTAAGTTCGGCAATTTTTATCGCCGTAAACCCATCGCGTAATTCATCGTCAAACAAAATTCGCAGGTTCGGGAGGGCATATGCCAGAGGCTGTTCGTTTGCCCCGGAAGTTTCATCCACCGCGAGTGCGCCTTCCTGCAGATAGCGCAGGTTTGCATTGGGTTTAGCGCCGCTGGCTTGAAAGTTCGCCGCCCCTGCTTTTGCGGCAGGAATTGCCAGATGAACGCCAAGTTGTTCTTTTTCAGTAGGAAAATGTCCGCCGATTTGACGCAGATCCGGCGCACTATCTCTTTGCGGAAAATCAATTGTTAGACCATCGGGGAGCACCGCGCGACATCGCACGAGTTGAAAATTGCCGTTTGAAACGGCTTCGCGGTTAACTTGCACATCGAGAACGCCCCATTCATATGGAGCGAGCGACGAAATTCGCGAATTCAGCAATTCTTCGTAGTAATTATCCCACTGTTGAAAGTGATGCGGCGTCAGCAGCATCCCTTCGTTCCAAACAATTTTGCGGTTTCGGCTCATTAAAATTCGTCTCGCAGTTAGTTTTGTAGCATTGAGATTTTGTGCGCGAAATCGTGTTTTTGTCAATGCAGTCAAAAAAACGGCGCATAGATTGGCGCGTCTAAATAAGCAATCGTAAAAAATATTACGCGTCCGAGCAAATTTTTTTGCCGTGCTTAAATTTATTCGCTCAACCTTTTGACTGTTTCAAGCGTGTCAATTTCCGAAAGCGGTTTATCGTTGCGGATGCGCAAAATACGTGGAAATCGCAATGCGTAACCGCTTTTATGGCGGGCGGAAGGCTGAACGCGGTCAAACGTGACTTCCAGAATTATTTGAGGTTCGACGACTCTGACCTTGCCATGAGCAAATTCCTGCAAAGTGTGAGCGCGAAACCAGTTTGATAATTCTTCGATTTCAACATCAGTCAAACCGGAGTACGCTTTGCCGACATTAAGCAGTGTTGCATCTATTTCTGAAGCGCGAACGGCAAAAGTGTAATCAGAAAGAAAACGACTCCGCTTGCCGTTTCCTACTTCGACCGATGTGACCACGACATCTAGCGTCGCCAGTGCGCGTTTAATTTTGAGCCAATCGCGCCCGCGCTTTCCCGGTTTGTAAGACGCGGACGGATTTTTAATCATCAAACCTTCGTTGCCGCGCATCCGGGCAGCATCAAATTCGTCATCAATTGCCGCAACTTCTGAGAAAATCTTCGATTCGGTCAAAATCGTCTGCTTGCCGTCAAATCTTAAACTATCTAAAATTCGCCGGCGCGCTTCAAAAGCCTCGTTTATTAAAATTTTGCCGTTCCCAAACAGACAATCATAGGCAACGAAAGCCACCGGAGTTTGAACAAGCATTTCAGCCGAAACGGTTTTTCTGCCTAAACGCTTTTGCAAATCTTGAAAGGGGAGAATTTTGCCGTCACGAATGGGCAAAATTTCGCCGTCCAAAATCAACCCGTCCGGTTGATTTGCAATCAATTTTGAGAGTGGTTCGATTAGTTCGGGAAAGCTGTTTGTGATTTCGTCCAAAGTCCTTGAAAACAACCCAACGCGCGCGTTTTCAGCATTGACACCATGAAGATGAGCATTGTTTTCATTGGCAAGAGCGATGTGCGCCTGAGCGCGAATGCCGTCAAATTTATCTTCAACAACAAATTGGTCGGGCATTCGTTTTGCTACGTCGTCTAAATCCGAAGCCGACGCCAGCATAAATTTTATTGGGTGAAAAAACCGCATTTTTGCCGTATCGGTTTTCCCTTGTCGCAGTAACAGTGCAGTTTCCCCGATGTCGCCCGTCAGCATATTGGTCCATTGAACTTTTGAGACGGGCTGGTCAAACATTCTGGCAAGCGCATCTTCGACCGCTCCCTCGAGTAAACCGATTCGCAAATCCCCGGTCAGAATTTTGATCATATATTTGGCTTCGAGATTATTGGCGGGTTTCAAAAAATCAATCAACAAAGCAGTTTTCGCTTTAGTTCCATTAGTCGCCGCAATGTTCGAAATAAAATCAGCGATGTTTTGCAAAGTGTATTCTGCGGCTTGATTGGTTTGAAAAATCTTTTCCGCCGTATCGCCGATGTCGCCGGACTTGACTGTGAGTCGTTTTAATTCTTCAACTTCGATGTTTGTCACGGCGGAAACGGCTTTAAAAAGCGCCGCGCCGCCAATGTTTGTCGTGCGCTGGTCTGACAACGAAAAAGCGTGTCCGGCGCAAAAACGAGCTGCTAATTGCAAATCATCATCAGTCAAATTCTCAAAATACTCGCGCAAAAACGCGGCTTTTTCGAGCCTTTTGGTCGTCGCGCCAACTTTTTCGGCGGTTTCCGCAAATTGTAAAAATTTACTCATGAACGTTTTGACACTTCGGACAAAAATAAATAATCCGCGTTTTATCGTCTTCGCCGTTGTCTGCAGTTCGCGTGACTTGGCGCTTTTGCCTGATTTTCTCACCGCATTCAAGGCATGGCAGATTTGTTCGGCGGAAAACATAATGTCTCGCGCCCCATTCACTTCCCGCCCGATACGTCATCCCATTTTCGGTTAGAAGGCGTTGTTTGTTTTCTTCAGTAACAGTAAAACCACCAGTTTTATAAGCCAAGGCCGCAAAATGCGGAATCGTGTTTGCCAAACAATCAATTTCTTTATGATTCAATTCACCAATCTTGCGCCAGGGATTAATCCGGCAGTTAAACAAAATCTCAGCGCGCAAGTAGTTGCCAATTCCGGCGATAATACGTTGATTTAAAAGAGCCGCGCCGATATCTGTGTCCAAATTTTCGGGCGCAAATAGACGCTGCAAAAAATCTTTGACGTAAAAATCGCCGACATAAGGCAAAACGTCAGTGCCGAGTTCTGCCAAAATCGGAATCTGCTCGTAAGGATTGCCTTGTCCGAGAACAAATGTCGGCGCGGAAAATAAAACGGCTGTAGTATTAAGCGTGATGATTCGGGTGCGTTCGCGGCGATCAATTTCTTCGGGCGGGCGGTCAAAAATCTGCCAACGCCCCCACATCATCAGATGTGAATGAAAATAGAAATCGCCGGACAAAAAGCCGAGTAGATGTTTTCCGTGTGAACGAATCCGCTCGATTTGTTGTCCGACGATTTCCGATTCATGAGTCGCAAGCCAACTTTTAGCAATTTTTAGGCGCGTCCAGAGTCCAGTGAGCTGTTGCCCTTCTAACTTTTCAGCAAGCAAATCGGCGTAACGTCTGACTTCAGGTCCTTCAGGCATTACTAATTTCCCTAAGCGAGCTTGCGGCTAATGAACAGTCCAATAACAACGCCAATAAGTGCGCCAACGAAAAAACCGATAATAGCGCCGATAAATGACCCGGCGACAATTAAGCCCAAGCCCGGAAAGACAACGCTTGTGCCGGCAAGCAAAACAGCGCCAATTATTGCACCAATAATGCCCAAAACAAACGCTCCAATAAATGCTGAAAGAAACCGCATAAATTTGTCGCCTCAAAAAATACGAAATTCTTTTGAGACTTAATTAATTGCTAATTCATTTGGAAAATCTTATGTATGATTTAAAGATTAATTTTTTAGGAAGAGATTTTCGGTACGAAAATGTACTAACCGGCAGAAATGCTAGGCGAAACTTGAAATTTGCGCATTGATTAAAGCAGTAATTTCAGCGGGTGCTTCAAGCGGCAGCAAATGTTTGACGGCAGGAATTGTTACGAGCCTTGCGTTTTCGATGCGCTGCACAATTTCGCGGTTTAATAATTCGGCGGTCATTGATTCATCTTTTTCACCTGCCGCCACCAAAGTCGGAACATTGATTCCTGAAATATGTGCAGAAATATTTTCGCGGCTGCCGGATTCGAGCCAGGCTTCCCACGCATTTTCGGAGCTTCGCAAATTGTCTGCAACGGTGCGCTCAAAAACGTCAATCGATAATTTTTGCGCGGTTATTTTACGAACTGTTTCCTCCGCAGCTTGCCTATCGCCGTGAGTTGTCCAAAGCCTCGTCCGTTCCGCCTCTGCCATCGGTTCAGGCGTTGGCGGCGACGGTGCCAACAAGATTAGCGACTGCAAACCTTGCGGTTTTCGTGTGGCAAACTCAAGTGCGATTTTGCCGCCCATTGAATGACCAATGAGGACATAACTTTCGAGATTTAAAATTGAAATTAATTCGGCTAAATCATCGGCATAATCTTTGATTGCGTGATTATCAACCGAATCTTCCGACGCGCCAAAACCGCGCAAATCTAACGCGATGCAGTGAAAATCCATTAATAGGAGCGCAATGACTTCTCGCCAAGATTCGGACGAACCACCAAAGTAATGCAAAAAAATCAGCGATGGGCGAGAATTATAATATTTCACGCCCGACTCAAAAATATTCAGCACCACTTTGTTGATTTTCAGCCGCATCAATCAAACTTCGACTTTCAGACGCGCGGCTTCATCTGTAATTTCAAACATTTCGCCGTGCGGCACGATTGTAATTTGTCCGTACTCTTTGAGCAGTTGACGATACGCGTCGGCGACCGGGCGCGGTTTGCGGTTTAAGTCGTACAAACCGCATTCATTGACATGACCTTTTTTCTCAGCAAGCTGAATGTCCCAATCAACTTGGTCAATCAAGCTGTACCAAGTAAAACCAAGCACGGGAACGCCATCATTTCGCATTCGCAAGACGTTGATCCACTGTTTCCAGAGCCAAGATGCCGCCCCATCTTTTTCGAGCGTATTGGTTTCGGTGTGCATCACGGGTTTGCGGTAACGCAAATAATATTCTTTGGTAATTTCGTACCAGCCCAAAACGTCTTCCGCCGTGCAAAACGTGCCGTCCGGTTTTAAAATTCTCTCGTTCCGCCCGTAATAATCGTTGCCCATCACTTGATATCCGGGCGGCTCTCCGACCATAAACCAATCGTATTCCTCACGCGTCAAACCATTATCGAGCAGATACATGCAAACGTCCGCATCCGGCGGATGCGCGTACAATAAATCAAGCGAAATCAAGCGTTGTTTGTTAATGAGTTTAGTCTCAGGTGAAACTGCGGCGTGGGCTTCATGCAGATATTCGGCTGATTCGCTTTGAACAATCACGCAATCGTTGCGGCGTTTGGCAATCTCGTGAGTTCCCAAAATGCTGGCAGCGACAGTATGTTTTATTGCATTAACAAATGCTTTGTCCGATTTTAGCTGCTCGTTCCAGACACCATCTTTTGCCGAAATTCTCGCGGTCACGTAAATTTCATTAACCGGCGTATAATAGCGCACCCAAGGATAACGTTTGGCTACTTCTCCGCAATAATCGGCGAAATGAACAGGTAATTCCGGGTTTTGATAATTTTCAAGCCAGTCGGGAACGCCAAAATGCATTAAATCCAAAATTGGAGTTAACTCCAATTTCTGAATCATTTTCATCGCAAGGTCTGCGAATTCCCAATCGTATTTGCCTTGCGCTGTATTGATTTTGTAATACGGCAAACCGTAGCGCACAACTTTTAAGCCTAAATCTTTAATTAAATGCAAATCTTCTTCAAAACGCTCGTAATGCCCGCATTCTTCTAAAAGATCGCGCCGAATCGTGCCATTTTTAATTGTCGGATAGGAGCACTCGATTCCGGTAGCAAACATGAAATTTCCGGGCTTCCCTGTTGGCATTCCGCTCCCGTCCTGCCCACGTCCGCCGCCAAACTCGTCTCCGGCATAATTGCCGTCGCCGCGCACTTTTTTAACAATGTCGAGGAATCCTTTTTTTGCCATATCGTTGCGTCAGAACCGCCTGCGGTAGCGGGCGGTCGAATATTATTAACTCAAATTTGTGCGGTAATCATTGACCGCCAAAGTTAAACCACCCGCTACCGCAGGTGGTTCTGACCTTTCAAGAAAACATCTGCCGTTCTGAGCGCCAAAGCCATGATAGTCAAAGCCGGATTGACCGCGAGCGCCGAAGGAAAAACCGAGTTGTCGCAGACGTACAAATTTGAAATATCAAACGAGCGACAATCCGCATTGACAACCGAATCTGCCGCATCCATTCCCATTACGCAAGTCCCGATAATATGGGCGTTTCTTTGAAACGTCCACATTTTCTTCGCTCCGGCTTCCGTCCAAATTTCGCGCATTAACTTTTCGGCGTGCGCGGTCATTTTATTTTCATTTTCGCCGTTGGTGAAATAAACGCGCGGCTTAGGCAGTCCGCGCGCGTCTTTTTCGTCCGCAAGTTCCATAAAATTATTTTCGTAAGGCAGACAGTCGCCCAAAATATTTATTCCAGCCGTATTATTATATGCCCGCATCCACTCGTTTATTTCCGCGCCAAAAACTTGCTTGCCCCGCGCCAGTTGGGAAACGTAGGTTATTGGCATGACGCCGATTGATTGAAGCAAATAACCGCTTGCAAAATCAGCGTTTTGCGGGCGATGTGTGTCTTCAGAAATTAAACCGCCGGGGATGCCTTTGTGCGGGTAAATTTCTTCGTCGAAGACGCCCCAAATTTGCACGCCGGTATGCGCCATAAAGTTCTTGCCCACTTGTCCGCTTGAATTTGCCAAACCGTTTATTAACAAGAGACGCGGCGACTCAATCGCTCCGGCGCAGAGGAAAACGTTTTTGCAAAGCTGTTTTTTTGTTTCGCCGTTTTGTACATAAACAACAGCTTTGATTTGCCGGTTGGAATCAAATTCAAATTCGGTGACGAAACATTCAGAACGAATTTCCGCTCCATGCTCGACGGCAAGCGGCAAAAACGTAACGTCCATGCTGCCTTTTGCTCCCGTTGAACAGCCCGCCTGACAAAAACCGCGATTCGTGCAGGCGTGTCTCCAGCCGATTTCATCTCGATAGTAATCTGCAGAAAGCGCGGCGTTGGCGGCAGGCGCGGTTTGAATGCCGAGCTTTTTGCAAGCCCGCTGCATTAGCTGCGCTGCGCCGTTCAAAGGCAGTGGCGGGAGCGGATAGTTGCGCCTTCCCCACGGGTAATCGTTCGAACCTGACACCCCTAAAAACCATTCAAGTTCAGCATAATATTGTTCGATTTCCGCGAACGGTAAAGCCCAATCACGCCCAACTCCAAATTCGCTAAAAATCTGAAAATCGTCCGCCTGAGCGCGGGGCGTGTAAGCAGTGAAGTGCAAAGTCGAACCGCCGACACCGCAGCCGGAATTGTTGTTGCCAAAGGCAATCGGGTTCGCGCCAGCCGATAACCGTTCGTCCGTCCAAAATAGCTTGCTTTGCTCGCGCTCATCAGTGGCAAACGTCTTGTAATCGAAACTTTTTCCGGCTTCGAGGGCGACAACTTTTAATCCTGCCGCCGCTAATCTCGCCAGAATCGGCGCCCCGCCCGCGCCAGTTCCGATGACAACCGCATCAACTGGATTTTGGATTTTGGATTTTGGATTTTGGATTTTAAAACTCGGGTGTTGAACTTCGATTTTCGAGCTTTGGACTTTGGACTTTGGACTTTGGACTCCGATCTCCCATCCGTGGGCGTCGGCAAAACCGATGTAGCCGATTTCGGCTT
>JBDTZD010000047.1:0-8590 GCA_040005335.1 Pyrinomonadaceae bacterium
CGCGCAATATTTACATCAATTTACAGATGGTGTGTAATTATTCTTGGAGGCATAATTACTGTCGTTTCACTTTATCAGTGGTTACTGGCAGGAGTTTACTGGGAGTTTTTAGCTTTAACCATCTTGACAGTAATTGTAGCCGCTAAATTTAGCATCAAATTAAGCCGCTTTAACGGAACTATTACTGTCCACGACGTCTTTTATTTTTTGGCTTTACTGTTGTGGGGTGCGCCTGCCGCTGTTCTCATCGCCGCAACTGAGGCAACTGTTTCAACGGCGAAAGTTTCGCGCCGAGTTCCAACTTATCTTTTCAATGGCAGCATTGCTGCCATTAGCATCTGGATCACCGGACGGACGCTGGAAATATTCTTCGCTAAGCCCACACAACTTGTTTCGGTGTTATCTGACGGTCAGTTTGCTTTATCCATCGGATTGATGGGTTTGACCCATTATCTTGTTTTAATGTCTCTGCTCGCTGTGATGCAGGCGTTTAAGATGAAATCCGATGAGTGGCAAGGATGGATGAAGCAATATTTTTTGTGGAGCTGCATTACTTTTTTTGTCGCCGCCGCCGCCGCCGGAATAGCTGTCAAGTTTGTTGGACAGCTAACATTTGCTTCAATTTTGATTATTGCCCCGATTATCTTTTTGGTTTATTTTACCTATCGAACTTATCTCAAGAGCCTCGATGCGCTGCAGGAATCTGAAGCGCGATTTCGTAGTTCATTTGATTATGCAACGGTTGGAATGGCATTGGTTTCGCCCGAAGGTTATTGGCTACAGGTTAACCGAAGCCTGCGCGAATTGTTGGGGAGGAATATATCTGACCTCGTTAAATTGAAATATCTTGATGTTCTTCATCAAGAAGATGCTGCAGCGATTAAAAAACGCATTGCTGATTTACTAATAAATGATGCTCCGACGTTTCAGAGCGAAGTCAGGCTCGTGCGTTCGGACGGTGAAATAGTATGGGCGCTGATCAGCGCTTCGACCGCACGTGACGCGCAAAACGTCGTCCGTTATCTGATTTTTCAAACGCAGGATGTAACGTCGCGGAAAAAAGCTGAAGAACAATTGTTCTATGACGCTTCACATGATGCCTTGACCGGTTTGCACAATCGCGCGTCTTATACAAACTGTTTGAAAGATGCGATGAGCCGCTCCAAACGAAAAAAAGATTCCGCGCTGGCAGTGCTTTTTCTTGATTTGGACGGCTTTAAAATGGTTAACGACTCGCTCGGACACGCCACCGGCGACGAGCTTTTAAAAGCCACAGCCGAACGACTGCTTGAATGTGTTCGCGCGGTTGACACGGTCGCGCGTCTTGGCGGCGATGAGTTTACAATTTTACTTGAAGATTTGGATGACGTCGGACATGCAGTTCGCGTTGCAGAACGCATTCAGCAAAAACTTGCTAACCCTTTTGAGCTGGCCGGACAAGAAATCTTTATTAGCACCAGCATTGGCGTTGCAACGAGCGAAATTTCCTACAAAGAACCGGGAGAGATGTTGCGCGACGCCGATGCTGCGATGTACCAAGCAAAGGCGCGCGGCAAAGACTGCCACGTTTTGTTTGACCACGAAATGTATGCCAATGCGACGCGCCAACTGCGTCTCGCCAATGATTTGCGCCGCGCTGCCGAACGCGACGAATTAGTTTTGCATTACCAAGTGGTACAGTCGCTCGAAAAAGAAAAAATTTGTGGTTTTGAGGCTTTGATGCGATGGCAGCATCCGCGCTACGGATTGCTCCAACCGTCAGAGTTTATTCCGCTTGCCGAAGAACATGGTTTGACTGGCGAGATAGATCGTTGGGCATTAGGCGAATCTTGCCGCCAACTGCGCGAATGGCAAATCGAAAACCCTTATTATAATGACCTGGTGATTAGCGTTAATGTTTCAACCAAACAGTTTAGTCAAACCGGCTTGTTTGAATATGTTAAAAATGTTCTGAGCGAGAGCGGGCTGCAGCCGCAATGCCTGCAGCTCGAAGTCACGGAAAGTGCGATGGTTCAGAATCTGAAAAATACCGCCAGAATTTTGTCGGATTTAAATGAGCTGGGCGTGAGCATTGCTCTCGATGATTTCGGAACAGGCTATTCGAGCCTTAGTTATTTACACGAATTGCCGATTTCGCTGATCAAAATTGATCGCTCGTTTATCAGCCGTTTGAGTGACGAAGGTGAAGGCGCGGCAATTGTGCGCGCGATTATCGTTTTAGCGCGCAATTTGAAAATCAAAGTTGTTGCCGAAGGCGTGGAAACGCTCGACCAATTCAAAAATCTGCGCGAGATGGGCTGCGATTTCGGACAAGGCTATTTGTTTTCTCGTCCGACTCCGGTTTTCGAAACTCACAAATTGCTTAACGTTTCATACGCCGCTCAAATGAATTCTCCAGAACGCCAGCCACGCCAGCTACGTCTCGTTTCGGGGAGTTGAATCAAACACGGTAATTACTCGGCATTCTTAACCTTGTTGTTAAACTTTAGCGTAGGTAAGTCCGGTTTGACCTTGATATTTACCGCCTCGGTCTTCGTAGGAAACGGCGCAATCTTCGTCTGATTCGAGAAACAGAACTTGCCCAATGCCTTCGTTAACGTAAACGCGCAAAGGCAGATTCGCCAAATTAGCTAGTTCGACAACGAGTCTGCCCGTCCAACCAGCTTCGAGCGGAGTTGTATTGACGAGCAGCCCAGCACGCGCATACGTCGATTTTCCGAGCGCTATTCCAGTTACCCGACGCGGCATCTTGAATGTTTCCATCGTCACGCCCAAGCCGTAATGATGGGGCGGCAAAAGATAATATTTTGAGCCGTCTTCGGCGGTTCTGAGGGTTGGCTCGATCAGCGAATTCTCGTCAAATCTTTTCGGATCAATCTCAAGCCCGTAAACAGAAGAAAAAACACGAAAACCATCGTCGGCTAAACGCATATCGTAGCCGTAAGAAGAAGCTCCGGCAGAAATGATTTTCTTCCCTTCAACCGAGCGCACAAGCTCGGGCAAAAACGGCGAAATCATTTTTTCTTCCTCAGCCATTCGCCGAATCCACAGATCTGATTTTATTGACATAATTTTCAATTGAAACAAATTCAAAGTAAAAAACGATTGCTGAATATATCAATTCACCAATCGTTTGTCATTTTACCCGCACAACTAGAGTTTACTGCGGCGTGAGGCGCAACGTTCCGTCTCCAACAGTGAAAACGAGCGTTGCTCCGCCGGTTCCAGCACGGGCGATCATTTTAGTTTCGCTGAATTTAGTTTTATCGCGCGGTTTCAGCTTTTCAAATTTGTTTTCGATTTTACCAGTTCGCAAAACGCTCAAATCTAAATCGGCATTGAGAGCAGGCGGAACTGAAATGTTTAATTCGCCTCGCGCCACCTGAATGTCCGCGCCGCGTCCGCGCCAGCCGCGTGAGCTTAATTTAATGTTAACCTCGTCGCCGCCGAAAGTTGCTTGCACTTGTCCACCGACTAAATCCAGATTTGCCCTTTCGCTTTGGAGCGCTTTGATCATGATTGCGCCTTCGACACCTCGTAAATCGAAATTGCCGTCGCCCGCGTCAATCTCCAAATCGCAGTAACTTGGAACTTTTATTTTAAAGTCAATGCGCCAAGGCAGCGAAAGCAAGCGTTTCGGGAGTTTTTTGAAATTTTTTTTGAGAAATTGTTTATCATGCGTTCCAGTCGTGACAATATGGATGTGATTAGCATCATCGTCAAAAGCGAAGGTGTTTACTTGGGCGAGCAACGCCAGATCTTCTTCCGTCGCAGCTTCGATTTGAATTTCCGCAGTAACTTCGACATTTGGCTGATTCCAGCCCTCAATCTGGATTGAACCTTTGGGCGCACCGACAATTGTCACTGTTCCGCCGGGTCCTAAATCCGCGCTCTCTGCTTTGGTCGTCGTTCGTTTTAAATTTTGCGCAAAAATGAAAGCCGAAAAAGCTAAAACGAGAAGAAAAGAGACGATGATATTTTTAATTTTCACAATATTTTGTGGAAGAGTTTAGCGAGAAAGTTTTGCAAAAGAGTTTTGCAAAAAAAATGTCAGGGCAGATTTGCCTTTCCGCCCGATTAGCTTAGCAAAAAAAAGAGCGGGAACAAACCCGCCCTAACAATATAAATTGAAATTTTCTTTTAGCGTTTGATAAAAGAAATACTGCCGCGCTGACTGGTCAAAGTCAGGGAAGATTCGCCGCCGTTGACATTGCCAACGACGCGCCGTCCGTCGCTGCTAATAAAATTCAAGCCGTTATTGGAAAAAGCGCCGAGATCAATATTGCGCGTCGAAGGTGCGGTGGCTATCATCCGAAACGACGAGTTAAAAGGAATTCGCAAATTGATGTTGCCCCGCGTAGTCGAAAAACGATAATTGCCGCCTGATTGAAATTCGCCGTCAAAAAAAATGTCACCGGTGACATTATTAGCCATCAATGACGAAGATTTAACGCCGGAAAGCGTAATGTCGCCTTCGCTCGTAACGTTGGCGCGAACCATTTCGCCGCTGACGTCGCGCACCGTCAAATTGCCCATCTTGGTTTCAATATCAACGGTTGAGCCGACCGGAACTTTGATGTCAAAATTAACGCTGCCGACATCGCCGCGTCCGTAATTATCGCGGACGACGTTGATGACAAGGGCTTCGCTGGTCGAATCGGGAACAATCTTCGCCGCCGGCGCTTCCATTTGCGCCGTGACCCGAACTTCATTGCGTTCCCAGCCGGAAACGGTAATTGTCCCGGAGCGATTCGTTAGTTGCAAACGGATATTGCGGCTTGCCGAATAAGTTTTAGAAAAACGCTTTTGAGCAGAAGCGATCGTCGGCGACATTATTAGTGCGCTCAGTGCAAAAAGCGTCAGAGCATGTTTGGATTGAAAGATAAGAGATTTCATCTCAACAAAAATAAACGAAGTGAATGTTTTGACTCAATCACAAAAACATAGATTGAGCCGCAAAATTATTATTCAACAAAATTTAGAGTTCTGAAAATTCACGCAACAAAGCCATTTTATCATTCAACGCCGAATCCAGCATTTCTTCAGAAATTTTGTCTTCCGGGTTGATTTGAAGCTGTTGCTGGTAATCGGCGACAACCTGATCAATTTCGTGCAAATTGCGGTCAAAAGCATCTTGTAAATGGCGGTTCCACTGAGTTTTACGAAGCTCAACGCGCCTGTTCCAATATTCAATCGCCATTTCCTGCTGTTGAACACGGTTTTCGCTGACGGATATAACAGTTGCAGCCGTCTTATTTTTGTCTCCTCCGAATGACCCGAACAAATCAAATTGCGCCGGAGACTGACTGGTACGAGATTGAAGCGCGTTTTGAACACTAACAATTGTGAGCAGCGAAGTAATCACGGCAACACCAATCACGGCGACAGCCATTTGCTGCATTGACAATTGCCAGCTCCGCGTCCAGAGAGACGGTTTCGGCGCGATTGCCAAGCCGCCGGTTTTAGCTCCCGCTGCAACCATTACACTTTGCTCATATTCGACAATATTGCTAATTCTTAGCCAGAGGGCTTGCGGATTAGGCGGCGATTCGAGATGCTCACGCGTTTCCGCGCAGCAATTTAAAATTGCGCTCAAATCCGCACTCAAACTAATGCAGGGCAGGCAACTCTCAAGATGCGCTTTGACAGCGGCACAATCAGCCGAATTCAATTCTCCGTTCAGATATTCATCAAATTGTGCTAAACACTTTTCGCAGTTCATCTCAATATCTATCGCCTCACTATTCTAAAAACCTTTCACACCAAACCGCTGTTCGGCTTTGAAACATTATGTGCCGCTGATTCGAAGTGATTCAAATTTAGTTTTTTGATGGACACAACATATCTCTCGTTGCATCAACAAATATCGGTTGTGCAGAATTGCTTATAAACAAATAACCGATGTTAATTTTTTGGTTGCTCCAAAACCGGATTTTGTTGCCTTAACAAAATTCTTAATTTCATTCGCGCTTTGTGAAGCTGCGATTTTGAGGTTCCAGTGCTAATTTTCATCATTCGCGCAACTTCTTCGTGTTCATAGCCTTCGACATCATGCAAAATAAAAACCGTGCGATAGCCGGGCGGGAGTTGAGCAATTGCTTTGTCGAGCGCCAGCCGGTCAACAATCGGCATCGCCTGCGGATTTTCCGTGCCGGAAACAATCTGGTCGGGCGTTTCGCCGTCTTCAGTTGTTTTCTCGTCGCGGACGCTGCGTTTGCGAAAGTGCATCAAAACCTGGTTGACCGTCAAACGGTGCAGCCATGTCGTAAAAGCGGATTCGCCTCTGAAACTCCCCAGCTTGCGAAACAGTTGAATAAAAACTTCCTGCGTCAAATCTTCAGCTTCCGGCGGATTTTGCGTCATCCGCAGACAAAGGCTGTAAACACGGCGGTGATGACGCCCGTAAATCTGCTCAAAAGCCGTCATGTCGCCGCGAGCGGCACGTTGAGCAAGTTCATAATCAACGTTTTGTCGCTCGCCGACGCTGCTGCTCGCAGGGATTTCTGTCATCGCCTCAACCAGCAATGGTAAAGGGGTGACTGTCGTATTGGGTTCGGAAGTGGGCAATTCCTGTATTTGCGAAACCAGCGGCGCGTCCAGCGTTTGCGAAGAAACATTCATTAAATTCGCGCTCCAAAATTTCTTGTTGTCTTTCGGGTTAGAACAATCTTGGTTTATGACGTGCTACCTCATTTTAATAGTTGCTTGACGGAGCAAAAAAATTCTTAAACAAATTATGTTTGACAGTCAAACTGTCTTTCGCGCCGTCTTAAACGCGCAATCGAAAATGGCAATCAGCGAAGAAAAATTTAACAGTCACTTGATAGAGGTTTGAAAAATTATAGGAACGAGTTGACTAACTCCCTGGCAATTATTCCGTTTTGTTATTCTCCGCGCCCTATCAAGAACTCCGCTTCAATAATTTTAATTGCTTAACGGCGCGCGTTTTCCCAATCAAAATTAAAAAACGATTCGACTTACGGTTTTTAATGCATAACTCATCGCAAATTCGGACAAAAAGTTTTAACTCCAATAGTTTCTATCAAGAGTTCGATAGCTGATGGCTTCGGAAATATGCGTCGTTTGAATGTGTTCCGCGCCATCGAGGTCGGCAATTGTGCGCGAAACTTTCAAAATACGGTCGTGCGCCCGCGCCGACAATCCCTGCCGGAGCATAGCGCTTTCAAGCATTTTTTCGCTTTGTGCGTCTAGATTGCAATGTTGCCGAATCAGGCGCGGCGACATTGCGGCGTTGGCAAAAATCCCGTCCGCTTTGAAACGCTCAATTTGAATTGCCCGCGCTTTTAAAACTCGCTCTCTGATTGATTCGGAACTTTCGCCGTCGGGCAAATCCCGTCCGCGCAGCTCTTTAAATTTTACAGCCGGAACATCAATATGAATGTCAATGCGATCAAGCAGAGGTCCCGAAATGCGCCCGATATATCGTTGAATCTGCGGCTGCGTACAACGGCATTGATTGGAATTATCACCGAAAAAACCGCAAGGGCATGGATTCATCGCCGCCGCCAGCATAAATTGCGCCGGAAACGTTAAAGACATTGCGGCGCGACTAATCGTCACTTTTTGATCTTCCATTGGTTGGCGCAGAACTTCGAGAACATTGCGATCAAATTCAGGCAATTCGTCTAAAAACAAAACCCCGTGATGCGAGAGCGAAACTTCGCCCGGACGCGGCACAGCGCCGCCGCCGATAAGCCCGGCATCGGAAATTGTATGATGCGGATTACGAAATGGGCGCGACGAGACCAGTCCCGAATTATTTGTCAGCCCGGCAACCGAGTGTATTTTGGTTATTTCTAAGGCTTCTTCAAATTCAAGCGGCGGGAGAATTGAAGGAATTCGCTTTGCAAGCATCGTCTTTCCCGATCCAGGTGGACCAACAAGAAGTATATTGTGTAAACCGCCGGCCGCAATTTCGAGCGCGCGTTTTGCTGAAGCCTGACCGCGCACCTCGCGAAAATCTACGTTATACTTTTCGCGCTCGCCTAAAACTTCTGCGGAACTAAGTTGCAAAGGAACTGGCGGTTGATTGGAATGCAGCGCGATCAATAATTCGACAGCTTCGCGCAACGTCGCTACAGGATATACGTTGACACCTGCAACCACGGCGGCTTCACGAGCATTTTCTGCAGGGACGAGCAAATTTTTAATTCCATTTTCACGTGCTTTGATCGCGATTGGCAGAACGCCGCGCACCGTTCGCACCCGCCCGTCAAGAGATAATTCGCCCGTCGCTAAAGTATTTGTCAAATCTTCGGTTTTGCCTAAATCTCCGTTTGCTCCTAAAATTCCGAGAGCAATCGGCAAATCAAAGCTCGCTCCTTCTTTACGGACATCTGCCGGAGCTAAGTTGATAATTGTTTTGTGAAACGGAAAGAAAAACGAACTATTCGTGATGGCAGCGCGAATTCTTTCGCGGGATTCGCGCACGGCAGCATCGGGCAGCCCAACAATTGTTATCATTCCAACCGAATCGGCTTCGCCCTTGACCGGCTGCAAGTTGACTTCGATGTCAACAATGTTTGCATCAATTCCGTAAACCGCAGCTGATTGCGTCCGAAAAAGCATA
>JBDTZD010000309.1:0-8583 GCA_040005335.1 Pyrinomonadaceae bacterium
AACTGTTTTATCATGCCGGAATGATTGCCAATGCAAGCGGCGACAAAACAGCGGCACGCGCTCTTTTACAACGCGCTGTGACGCTTAATCCAGAGTTCGATTCGTTGCAAACCATAATCGCAAAAAGTATTCTTAAATCTTAATATTCGGCTGTTGCGTATATTGATTATCTATTTTAACCTCAGGCTTCGAGTTTGCTGATTGTTGGAAACAAATAATTTTCAGTAACAAAACCGTTTATGAGAAGAAATTTATATTTCTTGATAACACTTTTAATTTTTCCTTTTTCCAATGTTGCATTCGCTCATCCGATCGGCAATTTCAGTATTAATCAGTTTTCACGTTTCGAAGTTGAGAAAAATCAGATTCGCATTCGCCAAGTTTTGGACATTGCGGAAATTCCGACTTTTCAAGAATCGCAATCAATTGATACGGATAAAAATGGTGCGCTTTCCCAAACAGAGCTTAACGCATATGCTGAAAAGATTACGCCGGATTACATTGGCAACTTAAAACTTTCAGCAAATGATTTTATAGTTCAGTTGCGCGCCGCAACAAAAGAGATCGAACTGCAACCCGGTTTGGCCAATTTGCCGACTCTCAGAATAGCGTGGAATTTAGTCGGCGATCTACCGGATTCAAATACTCTAAATCGCATTCGTTTTGAAAACAAAAACAACGTCGGTCGCGTGGGCTGGAACGAAATAGTGGTTAACCCAACAGCGGGAATAAATGTTTTTAACAGTTCGGTTTTTGGCAGCGACTTGTCAAAAGAACTCAAAGAATATCCTCAGGATATGCTGCCGCTCTCGCAACGCGAAGCGGATTTTTCTTTTAATTTTGGCGCAATTCCAGCGAACGCTAAACCATTACAGAATCGCAATGGAAAAGTAACCGCGCCAATCCAAAAAGATTTATTTGCGGAACTAATTAGAGTGGAGCAAATCACGCCCGGGATTGCTTTGCTCGGTTTGCTGATTGCATTTGGGCTCGGCGCCGCTCACGCGCTGTCTCCAGGTCACGGCAAAACCGTAGTCGGCGCGTATCTCGTTGGTTCGCGCGGCACCTTTAAGCACGCTGCTTTTTTGGGATTGACCGTGACAATCACGCATACGCTCGGAGTTTTCGCGCTCGGGTTAATAACGCTTTTTGCGTCAAATTATATTTTTCCCGACCGTCTTATGCCGTTCTTAAATTTTGTTTCGGGTCTGCTGGTTTTCATTATTGGTGTGACTCTTTTTAAAAACCGCTTATCTACCCTTTTAGGCTGGAAGAGCAAACCTCTTGACCATGATCACGAGGATTCTCACAACGACAGCGCACATCCGCATCCAGACGATGATTTTACGCATACGCACAACGGAACCACACATTCGCACAAACCGCCGGAAGCGGTTACTTGGGGCAGTTTGCTAACGCTAGGAATTTCCGGCGGACTGCTTCCCTGTCCATCGGCTTTGGTTTTGATGCTCGCGGCAATTTCGCAGGAACGGATCGGATACGGTCTGGTTTTAACGCTGGCTTTTAGTTTTGGTCTGGCTGCGACATTGATGTCTGTCGGGCTGATTTTTCTTTACGT
This sequence comes from Pyrinomonadaceae bacterium, assembly GCA_040005335.1. Taxonomy (GTDB): domain Bacteria; phylum Acidobacteriota; class Blastocatellia; order Pyrinomonadales; family Pyrinomonadaceae; genus JBBQUS01. The sequence continues at coordinate 1,580 of JBDTZD010000309.1, forward strand.
TGGCAAGATTTTTGAGAATCCTTCCTTGAGCGGTAATCGAATTGTCAAAACACTGCCCGTTTTTAGCGCCTTCGTTATTGCTTGCGTTGGAGCGGTAATTTGTTATAGCTCAATTGCTTAAATAAAAAGACGCGCGAAATTGCTGCCCTCATTCAAGTTTTAAAATCGTTGTTAATTATCCTCCTTAAAGCTTAAGAACAAATGATCTGAAGGTCAAATTTAGTAGTTTGACCTTTTCTTTTATCGTTCTTTTCAAAAGAGATTGGTTTGAGTTACTCTTGGCAGATGCTTTTTAGAACAGCAGAGCTTATGCCTATCATTAAGGGGTTGGTTATTAACTTGAAAAATACAAAATGATTGAATTTGGACATGAGATTTGCGCCAATCTCAACGAGGCGACGACCAGAGAATGGCTTGAAACTAACGGCATTGGCGGCTATGCTTCCAGCACAATTGCAGGTATCAATACCAGGCGCTATCACGGCTTGCTCGTCGCGGCAACAACTCCACCCACGGGACGAGCCGTTTTGCTTTCAAAGCTTGAAGAAGCCGTTTCGGTTGACGGTACAATTTATGAGCTTTCCGCCAACCAATATCCAAAGACAATTTATCCAAATGGTTATTCTTTTCTAAAAAGTTTTCGGCTCAATCCGTTTCCTATTTGGCAGTTTGAAATTGCCGGAGAGTTTGGAATCATTGAAATTGAAAAATCCGTGTTTATGGTTGATAACGAAAATACGGTTGTTGTTGAATATAAGTTTAATTCGACATCAGACATTCAAAATCTAAAATTGGAACTGCGTCCGCTCGTTGCCTTCCGCGATTACCATCATTTGCGACACGTTGAGGATGATTTTCAAAAAACTTTTCAAACGACCGGAAACTCTGTTTCAATCAAACCAATTGCTGATTTGCCCGCTCTGAATTTTTCATTTAAAGATGCTGAGATTGAACAAACCGGTTTTTGGTATCGAAATTTTGAATACGAGCGCGAACGCGAGCGCGGTTTTGACTTCGAGGAAAATTTATTTCAACCATTTGTCATAAAATTTGACGTTTCGGAAACGCTGACGATTTCGCTCGTTGCCTCGACCGAAACTATTCAAACGGCGAGCGTTAAAGATTTGCGTCGCGAAATTATTGCGCGGCGTGTTGCGATGATTGAAAATGCGGGTTTTGGTGATAAATTTCTGCAGCAGTTGAGCGCCGCGTCTGATCAATTTATTGTTTCGCGCGAAGCGGAAAAATCAGTCATTGCAGGTTATCACTGGTTCGCGGATTGGGGACGTGACACGATGATTGCGCTGCCCGGATTAACATTGACAACCAATCGGACGAAAATCGCCAAAAGCATTCTGCTTGAATTTTCAAAACATATTTCACAGGGAATGCTCCCAAATCGCTTTCCAGATCAAGGTCAAACGCCGGAATATAATACGGTTGATGCAACGCTTTGGTATTTTGAAGCTGTCCGCGCATACCTCGCAAAAACAGATGACTACGACTTTGTCGAACAAGATTTATACGAAAAATTAATCGAAATCATTGTCTGGCATCTGCGCGGGACGCGCTATAACATTCACGTTGACACGGATGGTCTGCTTTGCGCTGGGGACGAAAACACGCAGCTAACCTGGATGGATGCTAAATCGGGCGAGACGACTTTCACACCGCGCTCGGGCAAAGCGGTCGAAATTCAAGCATTGTGGTATAACGCCTTGCGGGTAATGCAGGATTTAGCTCGCAGATTTGGTGACAACGGCGGAAATCTTCAGTACGCGGCGATGGCTGATTTAGCGCAAATCAGCTTTACGCAAACATTTTGGAACGAAGAAGAAGAATGCCTTTTTGATTGCGTCAACGGAACACGCGACGGCGCGGTCAGACCTAATCAAGTTTTTGCCGTCAGCCTAACATATTCAATGCTGCCGCTCGAAAAAGCTCAAAAGGTTCTGCGCAAAATCGAAGCCGAATTGCTAACGCCGGTCGGGTTGCGTACGCTGTCACCGAAAGACGTTAATTATCAAGGGGTTTACGAGGGCAATGGATTCGAGCGCGACAGAGCCTATCATCAAGGGACGGTTTGGGCGTGGCTCTCCGGCGCATTTATTACGGCTTACGCTAAAACGTTTGCCGACGAGCCAAACACAAAAGCCCACTTAGAAAAATGGCTCGAACCATTTAAATTTCATTTGTCGGAAGCCGGACTCGGCAGTATTTCGGAGATTTTCGATGGTGATGCACCGCATACGCCGCGCGGTTGTGTCGCTCAGGCCTGGAGCGTAGCAGAGATTTTGCGAGCGGCTGTCGAGGATGTTTATTAAATATATCAGTAAAAGGTGAACAAGAATTCCTGCTTTTAGAGTTTGCGAACAAGATGGCTCAATTGCTAATCTGAAGAAGATTAATTGAGCAGACTTTTGTTACATCATGCCCAATAGATACTTCATTTATGAATAAAATTAACTTTTTGAAATTTGTGGTTTTGGTATTTAGCTTTACTATTCCTGCATTCAGCATAGCTGCCCAGCAAGGCGACAGCATGATGTCCAAAGCGTTGACAGCCGACGACTATGCTCGCGCCGAAAAGTTTATGGGCTACAACACTGCCTCGCTGGTTGATCACATGGGCGTGCGCCCAAACTGGCTGCCGGACGGACGCTTTTGGTATCGCGGTTTGACGCCGCAAGGCAGTGAGTTCATCTTGGTTGATCCGGCACGCGGAACACGCACGGCCGCGTTCGATCCGGCGAAACTTGCGACGGCATTATCAACCGCGGCGGAAACAAAATATGATCCGGCGCGGCTGCCTTTCACTCAACCGGATTTTTCGGCTGACGGTCGAATGGTTTCGTTTAATCTCGCCGACCGTCATTGGGAATGCGATGTGTTGGGAACAAAATGCACTGCTGCCGCAGTCGCTGCGGCGAGCAAAACTCAAACCCGCAATCCTAACGAAGTTTTATCGCCCGACAAAAAACGCGCGGCTTTTATCCGTGATTACAATTTGTGGATGCGCGACACTGCAACCGGAAAAGAAACGCAGATGACGACCGACGGCGTTAAAGATTTCGGATATGCCACCGATAACGCCGGTTGGGTGCACAGCGACCGCGCCGTTTTGCTCTGGTCGCCCGATTCTAAAAAGATTGCCACTTTTCAACAAGACCAGCGCGGAGTCGGCGAAATGTATCTGATCGAAACCAAAGTGGGTCATCCGACACTGCAAACGTGGAAATATCCGCTGCCGGGCGACGCCGTGGTGACGACGATTCAGCGCGTCGTGATCGAAGTTGACAACCCCAAAGTAATTCGCCTGCAAATGCCCGCCGACCAACATCGCTCTTCGCTGTGCGACGATGTTTCTTGTAGCGGCGGCAATTGGGATGATGTCGAATGGAGCGCGGATAATTCCAAACTGGCATTTGTTTCGACTTCGCGCGACCACAAAAAAGAAAATCTACGAATCGCCGACGCCGCAACGGGTGCTGTTCGTGATGTGATGGAGGAAACTGCCGAGACGCAGTTTGAGTCAGGTCAGGGCGCGGTCAACTGGCGTTACCTTCCCGCCTCAAACGAAATCATCTGGTTTTCCGAACGCGATAATTGGGGACATCTTTATCTTTACGATTTGACGACCGGCAAATTGAAAAATCAAATCACGAACGGCGAGTGGGCGGTCACGCAACTGCTCAAAGTTGACGAGAAAAGCCGTGTTTTATATTTTCTCGCCGGAGGACGGGAAAAGGGGCGCGATCCGTATTTCAGCCATTTTTATCGGGTGGATTTTGACGGTAAGAATCTGGCTCTGCTCACTCCTGAAGACGGAAATCACGCAATCACTTTGTCGCCCGACGGCAAAAGTTTTATTGACAATTATTCAAAACCTGATGTCGCGCCCATTTCAGTTTTGCGCGACATGAGCGGCAAATTAATTTCAACTCTTGAAAAAACCGACATTTCGCGCCTTAGAGCGACGGGTTGGAAACCACCGCAGCCGATCACGGTTAAAGCGCGCGATAATGAAATTGATCTTTACGGGTTAATGTTTACCCCGACCAATCTTGACCCCAAAAAGAAATATCCGATTATCAATTATATTTATCCCGGACCGCAGGGCGGGAGCGTCGGCAGCCGTTCATTTGCGGCGTCGCGCGGCGATCATCAAGCCTTAGCCGAATTGGGCTTTGTCGTCGTCATGATTGACGGAACTTGTAACCCGCTCCGGTCAAAGAAATTCCACGATGCCTGCTATGGAAATATGGCGGACAATACTCTGCTCGATCAGGTAGGCGCGATGAAGCAATTGGCTCAAAAATATCCGTATATTGACATTGAGCGCGCAGGGATCTGGGGGCATTCCGGCGGCGGATTTGCCACCGCCGCAGCGATGTTTCGTTATCCTGATTTCTTCAAAGTCGGCATCTCCGAATCGGGTAATCACGACAACCGCAATTACGAAGACGATTGGGGCGAGCGTTATATCGGTTTGCTGACGAAAAATGCAGACGGCAAATCGAATTATGAGGAACAGGCTAATCAAATTTACGCTAAAAACTTAAAAGGTCATCTCTTGCTGGCGCACGGCACACTGGACGACAACGTTCCGCCGGATAACACTCTGCTCGTTGTTAACGCGTTAATTAAAGCTAACAAAGATTTTGATTTGCTGATGATTCCAAACGCCCGACACGGTTACGGAGCGGCAAGTTTATATATGACTCGTCGCCGTTGGGATTACTTTGTTCGTTATCTGCTCGGCGCTGAACCGCCGAAAGAGTACGAACTGCATCCGACTCCTGACCCGCGCACTTTGCCGGGCAAGTAGATATTTGCGTATGGATGTCAGAACCGGGAGCGATAGCGACCGGGTGAGCATTGCAGCTTAACCCGGTCGCTACCGCTCCCGGTTCTGACATCTATGAATTATTTAACGCGCGGATCTATTTTTATCTGAAGTGGTTGGAGATAAGTTTTGCCTTCAACCGTAAGTTTAATTGTATAAACGCCGGGCAGCACCGGAGCGATTTCGCCCCGCCTAAATCCTCCTTCCGCCGTTTCTGGCAACGGTGTCGGACGCAAATCCCAAACCCAGCGATGCATCCCTGAATTTGCGGAAAGCATTGGCGGCGTTTTTACCCAAAACGCGGGAATATCCAGCTTGTTAGGATCAATCGGAGCGGGCTTGTCCTCGCTCGAATAACGGCGAATTGATTCGCCAGCCGGATTGAGAATTTCGAGAGTGACCGCGCCCGCAGCCGCAGATTTTAGATAATAATCAATTATCGCGCCGTATGGAGGGTTATCCGTCAGCGGTTCATCGCGCGGCTGCGGCGTTCCATTTTCGTTTGGCTGGGGAATTGTGATCGCATCCGCCGGACGAAACAGAAAAGCCTCGGATTTAACGACTTGATCAGTGATTTGCCGGAGCGGTGTAATATCATCCAGCACCCAAAACCCGCGCCCATGCGTTGCGACAACCAAATCGTCTTCGTGAATGACGAGATCGCGCATTGATGTGTGCGGTAGATTAAGCTGCAGCGGCTGCCAAGAATCGCCGTCATTAAACGAAACGAAAACACCCAGCTCGGTTCCGGCAAAAAGTAAACCCTTTCGCTGCGGATCTTCTTTGACAGTTTGCAGATAAACTCCGGGCGGCAAACCATTGGTTATTTTCTGCCAGGTTTTTCCAGCGTCCCGCGTCCGGTAAATGTATGGTTCATTGTCCGTTAGGCGATGACGATCAATCGCCGCAAACGCTTCGTTAGCGTCAAAGTGTGAAGCGTCCATCATGACGATTTTGCTCCAAGCAGTGAGCGCGGGCGGTGTTACGTTGGTCCAGGTCTTACCGTCGTCATTCGTCATTTGAATGTAACCGTCATCCGTGCCAATCCAGACGGTTGGCGCTCTGATGGGCGAGGGCGCAATCGTATAAATCACTCCGCGACGCTTGTCTTTGGGCGCGTCTGCCGCCGTAGCTTCGTCGAGATTTGGCGGAACGCCCGGGTCTTCACGCGTCAAATCGGGGCTGATTTGCGCCCAGCTTTCGCCGCCGTTAATCGTTTTAAACAAAAACTGGTTGCTGTAATAAATCGCGTGCGGGTCGGCTTGCGAAAACACAAGCGGCAGAGTCCAGGTGTGACGCGCCGGAACGGTCATCCCTTTTTCCGGAGAAACATCTTTTGTTTCGCCCGTCACAACATTGCAGCGCGTCACGCGGTCGCCATACAAAATTTCAGGATGAAGCGGGTCGGGCGCGGTGTACCCCGATTCGCCGCCGGCGCAAACGGGCGACCAATCACGATTTGAAATTTCGGCGTGATTGCTCCGCGTCACCACTCCAACCGCGCCGCTGTCCTGCTGCGCGCCCGTTACCCAATACGGAAAGCGATTGTCCGCCGCGCCGTGATAAAGTTCGGCAATCGGCTGGTTGTACCACGAACTCCAAGTCGCCGCGCCGTCTTCGCTGACGACTGCGCCCTGATCGCTGGCCACAATCATTCGGTTCGGGTCATCGGGCGAAATCCAAAGCTGGTGATAATCATCGCCGCCGGGAGCGCCTTTAATCGCCGTCCAGGTTTTGCCCGCGTCAATTGATTTGTAAACCGATGTATTTGAAACGTAAACAATATCGGGATTTTTTGGGTCTGCCGCGACTTTGCAAAAATACCAGCCGCGTCCCCAGATTCGTTTCTCGTCGGAAATCAAATTCCAGGTTGCTCCGGCATCGTCCGAACGATAGAGCCCACCTGCTTTGGCATCAACGATTGCGTAAATACGTTTGTTATTCGCGTTGGCAACGGCAATACCGATTCTTCCCTGACCTTCGGTTGGAATACCGTTTGTCAATTGATTCCAGGAATCGCCGCCGTCGGTTGATTTGAAAATACCGCCGCCCGCGCCATACGAAGGCGGGTAAATGCTCCACGGCGGACGCCGAGTGTTCCACAAAGTCGCGTAAATCGTTCGCGGATTTTGCGACTCGAATTGAAGGTCAATCGCAC
>JBDTZD010000016.1:0-8571 GCA_040005335.1 Pyrinomonadaceae bacterium
ACACAGATTGATAAATCAGATTTTATCTGTGTCTATCTGTGTTCATCTGTGGATAATTTTTCTTCAGCATTAATTTTAGTTCACCACGAATAAATCAACTGTTTATCGCCATTTGATAAAGCTGCAAATAATTATTTGCCGCGCTTTCCCAGGAGTTATTGACGCGCATTCCGTTTTGCTGAATTTTATGCCAAACCTCCGGCTCAGCGTAAGCGTAAAGAGCTTCATAAATTTTATCCAAGAACTCGCCGGCATTGTAATTTTGAAACTTGAAACCGTTGCCCGTCCCGCTCGCCCGGTCAAATTCCTGTACCGTGTCGTCCAGTCCGCCTGTTGCGCGCACAATCGGAACTGTTCCGTAACGTAAACTGTACATTTGGTTTAAACCGCATGGTTCAAATTTTGAAGGCATTAAAAATATATCTGCGCCCGCTTCGATTTTGTGCGCCAGTGGTTCGCTATAACCTCTGTAAACCCCCACTTGGTACGGCGCATAATCACGCAAAGCCTGCAAAAAGTTTTCGTAGTCTGGCTCGCCCGAACCTAAAGCGACAAAATATGAGCCGCCCATAACGATTTCAAAAGCAACGGTTTTGAGCAGGTCAAAACCTTTTTGAGCAGTGAGGCGCGAAACCCACCCGAAAACGGGGCGATCCAAATCTTGCGGCAAACCAAATGTACGGAGCAAATCATGCTTGCACATTCGCTTGGCTTCGAGATGACTGGCGTCGAAATGTGCTGCCGTATGTTTGTCAGTGGCCGGGTTCCATTCTTCGTAATCAACACCGTTCGTCACGCCGAAATAACGGTTGCGGCGTTCTCGCAGCAGCCAATCGAGTCCGTAGCCTTGTTCTGGCGTTTGTGTTTCATATGAATAACGACGCGAAACGGTCGAAAGGTAATCAGCAGATGTCAAACCTGCTTTCATCGCGTTTGCCGCGCCATTCGCCATAAATGCGTTTGTCTGCCATTCTTCGCCGTAACCTAATTTCCACAATTCGTCTGCGTCGAAAACGCCTTGATAAGCAAGGTTATGAATCGAAAAAACCGTGTGAACGTTTTTAAAGAAATCGTCCCAACGCCGCCGATTGGCGATTTCGACGGCAGCAAAGCCGGTGTGCCAATCGTTTAAATGCACAATATCAGGCGGCGCTCCGATTCGCTTGAGCAGCGAGAGAGCAGCGGTCGAAAAAAAAGCGAAACGCTCGTAATCTTCCAGATAGCCGTAAATCGAATCGCGATGAAAAAAACGCGGCGAATCAATCAAGAAAGTTGGAGCGCCGCTCGCTTCGCTATAAAACGCGCCGCAGCGCACTGTCCCGCCGCGCCATTCGATTTGCAGATCGTCAACCGCGCGAGACGAGAGCAAATCGCCTTTGGTTTGCAGATAGCAAGGTGTGATTAAAAAAGCGTCCGCGCCCTGAAGTTTTAAAGCTTTCGGCAATGCTCCGGCGACATCGCCGAGACCGCCGGTTTTGGAATATGGCACGGCTTCAGCCGCTAAGATCGCAATTCGCATAGCTAATTCTTATTCAAACATTTGGAAAACTAAAGGGCTTGATTGTACAAATCTTTTTGGATTTTCACAATTTTCACTTTTGCCCAAAGTTTAATCGTTAAATCTCGCACATATCTAAAATTTAAGTTAGGATAGCCCGAATAAATTGGTCAAAATTTAATTTGTCAGAAGTTTGATAATGAAAAGGCGGATTGAGCAAACGCGCTTGGCTGCACCCTTTTGGTTTTACTATTGTTTGTACAGTTTGCGGCAATGCGTCGCCCAAATGCAAAGTAATGAATTGCCAACGATGCTCGCCAGCATCAAAATGCGGCAAAAATCCTCGCCCGTGCCAACCCAAAGACTATTGCGGTTTACTTGAATGTTTTGCCATAAAAAGTGGAGAGCGGACAGGATGTCCGCTCTCCACTTTTGGCTTTAATAACGCGGCACGTCTAAAACGTCCGCTCTGGTGATAATTCCTATAATTCGTTTGTATTCTTCGACTAGCACGGCAGGTGAATCGTGTAGTTTTTGTGAAACTTCATAAAGCGAAATTTGTTCCTCGACTACGGGAAAACTTGCCTCCATCACTTCGCTAACGGGAGCAGTCATTAAATCTCGATTTTCCAAAAGTCTGGACAGAACACGAGATTCTCTGAGTGAGCCTATTGATTGTCCTTCTTCCAACACGGGAAGCTGCGTGACAGCGTTTTCGTTCATCATTTTAATCGCATCAGCAATTGTATGAGCGGGTTCAACCCAGAGCAATTTGCGGGGCGAGCCTAAACCTTTTGTTTCGGTCAAAAGCCCTGCCGTCATACGTTGAGGTTCGAGCAGTTGTTTTTCTTTGAGCCACTCGTCCGAATGATGCTTAGACAGATAATGTTCGCCCGTGTCGCAGACGATAAAGACGACCAGACCGTTTTCGTCCAAATCTTTGGCGACGCGCAAAGCTGCACCGAAATTTGTTCCGGTCGAGCCGCCGCAAAAAATGCCTTCCGTGCGCGATAGTTGACGAGACAACTCAAAAGATTCGCGGTCGTTGATATTGATAACTTCGTCCACGATTTTCATTTCGAGCGTGGTCGGAATCATGTCGGATTGCCCAATGCCCTCGACCAAATACGGCGAGCCTTCGGGCATCGAACCGGATTCTTTGAATTGTTTAAAAATAGAACCGAGCGGGTCAGCTTGGACGATGCGAATATCAGGATTTTGTTCTTTCAAAAATCGCCCCGCGCCCGAAATTGTGCCGCCCGTTCCGACCGAAGCGACAAAGTGAGTTACTTTACCGTCGGTATCGCGCCAGATTTCGGGACCGGTTGTTTTGTAATGCGCTTCACGGTTTGGAATGTTGTTAAATTGATCTGGATAAAACGAGTTTGGAGTTTCCCTAGCGATGCGCTGCGCGGTCGTCAAATAATGATCGGGCGAGCCTTTTTTTGCCGTCACCGGACAAATCACAACATCTGCGCCGAGCGATTTAAGATATTTTACTTTCTCGGTCGAAACTTTTTCAGTCATGATAAAGATACATTTGTAACCTTTAACGGCCGCTGCGAGAGCCAAACCAATGCCGGTATTTCCCGATGTGGCTTCGATAATTGTGCCGCCGGGCAGCAGAGTGCCTTCGCGTTCAGCAGCTTCAATCATCGCCGTCCCGATCCGATCTTTGACAGAATAGCCCGGATTGAGTGATTCCATCTTGGCAAAAATGTTGGCTTTGATACCATAATCCTTGTTTAATTTACTAATCCTGACAAGCGGCGTGTTACCAATAAGACCTAAAATATTTTCGTAATATCGCATTAAACGCTCCAAAGGTTTTTTATAACTGAATAAGTAACAAGCTCGAATTCTAACTTTTACGCGAGTCGGCTGGCAAAGCGAAGAAAAAATTAATTCTCGGCGAGCAGTTTTTGAATCATTGTCTCGATTTCCTTTTCGTTTCTGACTCCGGGTTCAATGTAGCGAACGACGCCCTTTTTATCAATCAAAACCATTGTCGGCAGACCGAAAACGGCGTAGTTGTCATGATTTTTGAGGTTTTTCGCGACTGCAAACGAATAAGGCAGCCGTTCCGTGCGTTTAAATCTTTGCAAGAATAAAAACTCGCCCATTTCATCTGCCGAAAGCCCGCCCGCAAATCCGTAATAGCGCGTCATGCCAATTATATTTAAACCCTGTTTCCCGTAAGTTTCGTGCCATTCAGACAGTTCGGGAAACGCGGCGAAGCACGGTTTGCACCAGGTCGCCCAAAAATCGAGTAGAACGACTTTTCCGCGCATTCCCGCCAATGAATTTATTTGCGATTCATCAACGTTTTTATCGGTAATCCATTTATCAACTTCAATTTCAGGTGCTGCCTCTCTGAGAAGTTTATACTGCTTCTCGCGATTCTTGAGAAAACCTGTGACTTGCGCTCTGGTTGCCGGATCGCGAAAATCATTTCCAACTGCGTCCAAGGTTACTTTGAAAAGCTGTAATGCTTCAGGCTTGCGCCCCGTTTCAATCAGAAAAGGAATCAGCTTGCCAACCGCTTTTGCATATAAACCACTGGACTGCGCCGTCGCGCCGACGTTACGTAAAACTTCCAGAGTCGCTCCGGCCTTAACGTTTTGCCCATCTGCCGCATAAATATCAAAAAGAGTAAATCCCGCATCAGAGAAAATTTCGAGCAGACGCGGTTCAACCGCCGCATCCTTGATGGCAGATTGCCCGGCAACAACAGCTGCATCAGCATGAGCGGCGGCGGCAGAATAATTTTTTGCGGCGAAATATTGCTGTGCCAATTGGCTTTCGACCAAAACTCGTTCACGCAAGACAACCGGCGTATTTTTCAGATATTCCTCAAGCGCGGTTTCGGCGCCCGCAAAATCTTTGCTCCGTGCCGCCGTGACAACGACAAATGCCCGCGCTGTCTGCGCTTTTTCGGGATTCAAATTTTTTAGAGAGAGAAATTTATTGAAAGCTTCGCCTGCGCCGTCTGTGTTTTCGGCGAGAATTTGCAGCGAGCCTAAATAATAAAAATCTTCGCCGCTCAAGCTATTGGCTCCGAGTCGCGCGGCATATTTAGCGGCAAGCTGCTTGCCCTCAAGCTGCGTCCGCTCGCGCAATTCTTCGCTATAAGTAACTTTTTTATTTGCAAACTCATCGAATTTGCGTTTGGCGTAGGTTCGCGCGTCTTCGTACATCTGGGCTGCAGTTTGCCCTTCGATTATTACCGGTGTCCCGGAATCGCTAGCTTTGGCGGTGTTCTCCGAATTTGGCGAAGGGCTGCTCGATGGGCGGGTTGGCGGGATTCGTCTGGCTTGCGCTAACGAGTTAATTGAAAAAAGTAAGACGAAAGATAAAGATAAAATGAAACGACGCATAAACTTATGTTTTTTTGATAAAGCGGCTTGGATTAAAAATATTGAGAAAAGGTGAATCTGTTCCGTAAACAATTTTGTCGGCGATCAGTTCAGCGGTCAACGGAGCTAGTAGGATGCCGTTGCGATGATGTCCGGTTGCGAAATACAAACCGGAATCTTCAGGAAACTCGCCGAGCAGTGGCAGCCCATCCGGTGATTTTGGGCGCAGCCCAGACCAGCTTTCGACATAAGTTCTCTGCTCGTAATTCGGCGAGATTTCAAATATTGTTTCGAGCAGGGAATTCATTCCCGCGCTTGTCGTGCGACAATCAAAACCGACGTCCTCGGCTGTTGCTCCGACCAAAATTCGGTTGTTTTTCTTCGGCACCAGGTAGCCGCGCGGCGTGTGAATAACATGCCGGAAAATTGTTTTTCGGGTACGAAAATTTAACATCTGCCCGCGAATCGGCTTGATCTCAATTTTTACCGGAAAATTTAATAACGAAGTCCACGCTCCGGCAGCAATAACAACTGTGGAAGCAAAAAATTTGCCTTGCTTTGTTTGAACGCCGCAAACTTTATTACTCTCAAAAAGCATACTGTCAACAATACAATTTAACAGGCAAATTTCGCCCTGTTGTTCGTTTAGAGCTGCAATCAGGCGGCGATTTTCAACCTGCCAATCACAAGGAAAGCGTAGTCCGCCCAAAACATCGGCTGAGACGTTCGGTTCGAGCCGCAAAATTTCATTTGCCCAAAGCTCTTCGATTGGCAAATTAGCGGCTTGCTGCCAAGCAAGTCGTTTTTCAATTTCTTCAAAATCGCTTTCATGAAACGCTAGATAAAGAGTTCCAGTTTGTTCAAGTTCAATATCAACGCCTGTTTCTTCAAAAAGTTCGGCGGCAAAACGCGGATATAAATTGCGGCTTTCCTGACAAAGCTGAAAAAAGTCGTCGGCTTGATCGGCTTCGGTCTGCGGAGCCAGCATTCCTGCTGCTGCAAACGACGCTCCCGTCCCGCAAGCTGGATTTTTCTCTAAAATTGCAACTCGCTCGACACCATCTCTTCTGAGTTCGCGGGCAATGCTCAAACCGATAACGCCGCTGCCGACAATTATCACGTCAAAGTTTTTTGATTCCGCCAAGCTCATTAAAAGTAGGGCTTTGGATTTTAGTCTTTGGAAGTTTATTCTTTGACTTTAAGTCAGAACTAAGATTTTATTAAAGACCGAAAACCAAACACCAAACACCAATTTTTATGAAATATAATATCACATTGATTCCGGGCGATGGCATCGGCCCGGAAGTCGTCGCGGCGGTCGTCAGCATCATTGAAGCGGCGGGCGTTGAGGTCGAATGGGAGATACAAATTGCCGGCGCACATGCGCTCGAAAAATATGGTACGACGCTGCCCGACCAGTTGCTAGAGTCAGTCAAGCGAAATAAAGTCGCGCTCAAAGGACCGATTGCGACGCCGATTGGCAAAGGTTTTACCTCAGTCAATGTGGGTTTGCGCAAAGCCCTTGATTTATACGCTAATGTGCGCCCCGTCCGCGCTTTGCCGAATATTCCGTGTCGCTATCCTGAACTGGATCTAGTAATCGTTCGGGAAAATACTGAGGATTTATACGCCGGACTCGAACACATTGTGATTCCGGGCGTAGTAGAGAGCCTCAAAATCATTACCGAAAAAGCTTCGACACGCATTTCGCGCTATGCCTTCGAGTTTGCCGCGCGTGAAGGGCGTAAGAAAGTTACCGCCGTTCATAAAGCCAATATTATGAAATTGTCCGACGGGCTTTTTCTCGAATGTTTCTATAACGTGGCAAAGGATTTTCCCGACATCGAAGCCGAAGACAAAATTGTTGACAACGCTTGTATGCAGCTTGTCATGCGACCCGAACAATTTGAAGTAATGGTAATGGAAAACTTGTACGGTGATATTTTATCGGATTTGTGCGCAGGGTTGATTGGTGGTTTAGGACTGGTTCCGGGCGCGAACATCGGCGAAGCCGGAGCTGTTTTTGAAGCGGTTCACGGTTCCGCACCCGACATCGCTGGTTTAGGGTTAGCAAATCCAACCGCAGTTTTGCAAAGCGCAATTCTGATGCTGCGGCACCTTGGCGAACGGGAAGTTGCCGAGAATATCGAAAACTCAATGCTTGACGTTTTCCGCGAAGGCAAAGTGCGCACAAAAGACATTGGCGGCAACTCGAAAACTTCGGAATTCGCCGCCGCAATAATTGAAAAAATGAATTAATAACAACTTAGGGTAGTCAAAATTAGCAGCCGGATTTTTAGGTTCAATTATCATCAGCTAACACAGGTTGTTCTGACCGACAGTAATGACTCACGAGGAAATTTTGGAAAGAGTTTGGGTGTTACTGACGCGCGGTGCGGCAAATCGTAAAGACGATTTTCACACTCCTGCGTTTTCGACAATCGGACTAAATGGGGCGCCCGAAATCAGAACCGTCGTTCTTCGCAAAATTTTGCGCGAGTCCCGACTTTTAATATGTCATGTTGATTCGCGTTCGCCCAAAATAGCAGAAATCAGGAAAGATGGGCGTGTTTCATGGCTTTTCTATCACATCGAGGAAAAACTTCAGCTCCGGATTCGCGGACTGGCTACAATCCACACCGACGACGAAATTGCCAATGCGCAATGGCAAAACACGCAGCTTTTTTCGCGGCGCTGTTACTGCGGTGATGCTCCGGGAACATTTAAAAATGATCCTTCGTCGGGCTTGCCAGAGTTTTTGATTGATCGTGAACCAACCTTAGAGGAAAGCGAACAATTAGGGCGTAAAAACTTTGCTGTTTTGAGTTCGACAATTGATGAAATGGATGTTTATGAGCTAAATGTCAAAGGACATCGTCGCTCGCTTTTCAAATGGAACGAACCGGGCGAACTTGAAACATGGTGGTTAACGCCTTAATTATTTAGTAACAAATAATTTTCAGTTAGAAATCCTTCGCCTGGAGCGTTCGTTACCGAACAAAACAATTCTTAAAAATTTTGTATCTTTAAATCATATTTTTAAACGGTTATAGAGATCAGAAAATGATTAAGACTAAACTGTAGCTTTATTAAATTGGATCTTTCCACCAAATTCAGGGGCAATTTGAGCGGCTTCTTCATCAATTTCTTTATAATATGGGTTGTGTAGATTGTTAAGAACACTATTAAGTGAATTATCCTGAATCCATTCACCACCGGCCAAGTATTCTTCATGTTTGTATCCATTATCGTCTTCATAAAAACGGTATAAAGCCTCTGCCTCTCCACTTTCACCTTTTTCTACCAGATGCCAAATATTTCTCATTGCCTTTTTCCTCCGCCCTAATTTTTCGGAATTGGAACTGTTTTTGCTTTCTCAATCATAATTTTAGTGATTTCGTTTTTACGCTCAAATGATGTTGTGTTAGGTCTCTTTTCTTCGTAAAGTTCGTGAGTTTCCATTTTCAATCTCCAGTCTGACTTTAAGCATTGCGCCCATAACACTGGCTGCAATGATCTGTTTTTTGACATTCTAAATATCCGCGATTCAGATCGTAAATGTTTTTAGTAACTTCTTTTTCAAATACGAGTTGTATATCTGTTCTGCGCTTATGCTTTGCCGTAAATGCTTCGTCTCGTTGTTAATTTGCAAAATAAAAAAGGCTGACAATCTGCCAGCCTTTTCGTTTAATCGTGAATTGAACCACCCAATTGTTT
>JBDTZD010000313.1:0-8569 GCA_040005335.1 Pyrinomonadaceae bacterium
GATTTTCTCGAAACTTTTGGTTAAAATTAAAAGTAATCTTAACGACAAATTCTTAAATGAGCAAAAATATCGCCCAGAGACACTTGACCAATCAACCTCGCATCGGGATCACCATGCGTTTTAGTGAAAAAGGAGATTTTTATCTGCGGCGCGAATATAGCGAAGCGATTGAAGCATGCGGCGGAATTCCGCTGCATTTGCCATTAATTCCCAAAAAACAATTCGTCGTTAACGCTCTCTCCGAACTTGACGGGATCTTGCTGCCGGGGAGTGATTCGGATCTTGACCCTCTCTACTACGGCCAGGAGCCTCATCCAAAGTTGGGCGGGATTCATCCTTTACGCGACGAAACAGATTTGTTATTAATAGCGGCTGCCGACCAGCTAATGATGCCGATTTTAGGTATTTGCTACGGAATGCAGGCATTGAACGTCGCGCGAGGCGGAACTCTCGTGCAGGACATTGAATCATGTCTTCCCAGCTCGCTTGATCATCAACAGGGTGAGCCGCGCGAAAGACGTTCACACGACGTTTTTTTAGAAGCTGACAGCCTGCTGCGCAATTTATGCGGAGTTAATCAGGTATCTGTCAACAGCCACCATCATCAATCAATTTCAGCTCCCGGGCAAAATTTAAAGATTGTTGCCCGTTCGACTGATAATATTATCGAAGCAGTTGAAGATATCCAAGAAAATCGCTTTGTATTGGGAATCCAATGGCATCCAGAACTTGATTGGCAAAATGACGAGGCCTCACAAAAGATTTTTGGCTCATTTGTTAAAGCCGCAACTTATTTCAAGGAGTTTATCAAGACTTGAGTATTAAATCTCGTAAATAAAACGGTAAATAACATTAACGTAATCCCTGAAGTAATAATTATTGGATAATTTCTATGAGACAAGCAGTTAAATTGGGACTTGAAAATCTTCTCGCGGAAAAACGTTTTGGAACCGAAAGAATAGGCTTGCTGTGCAATCAAGCCTCTGTTAACCATAATTTTGAGCATGCCGCAGATTTATTGCAAAAATCCAACAATTTTAATTTAACGACACTTTTTGGACCGCAGCATGGAATTCGCGGGGATGTTCAGGACAACATGATCGAAACAGGGCATTCGGTTGATTCAGTCACCCGAATTCCGATTTATTCTCTTTATAGTGAAACACGAGAACCGACGGCGGAAATGCTGCAAAACATTGATGTTCTTGTGTGCGATATGTTTGATGTCGGATGCCGTGTTTACACATTTATCTACACGATTGCTAACTGCATGAGAGCGGCTGGGCGGCTGGGCAAAAAAGTAGTTGTTTGCGACCGTCCGAATCCTGTTAATGGAAATGCGGTCGAAGGCAATTTGCTTAATTCATCATTTGCCTCTTTTGTCGGGCAATTTCCGATTCCGATGCGGCACGGCTTGACGGTTGGCGAGTTAGCATTGATGTTTCAAAAAGAATTTAAAATCGAATGTGAGCTTGAAATTGTCAAGATGCAGGGTTGGCAACGTGATTT
This sequence comes from Pyrinomonadaceae bacterium, assembly GCA_040005335.1. GTDB lineage: Bacteria > Acidobacteriota > Blastocatellia > Pyrinomonadales > Pyrinomonadaceae > JBBQUS01. Next base: position 1,510 of record JBDTZD010000313.1, read on the forward strand.
ATGGTTTGATGAGACGGATGCGCCGTGGGTAATGCCTTCGCCAAATATGCCGACAATCGAAACTGCCGCTGTCTTTCCAGGGACGGTGATGCTGGAAGGAACGCAAATTTCAGAAGGACGAGGCACTACCAGACCTTTTGAAATTGTCGGAGCGCCATATATCAACGCGCAAGATTTGGCGGCTTCGCTCAATCGGTTAGAACTGCCTGGTGCGCTCTTCCGTCCGAACAACTTTATGCCGACTTTTCAAAAACACGCGCAGAAACCTTGCGGAGGAGTTCAAATTCAGGTTATTAATCGTCATATTTTTAAACCTTTTCTGACTGGTGTGGCATTGGTTCAAGCAATTTATCAAATGTACCCGGATGATTTTGCCTGGAAAACTACCCCCTATGAATATGTTTATGAGCGAAATCCGTTTGATGTTATTAACGGCACTTCACGATTACGTGAGATGATTGAACAAAAGATAGATCTTTTTGAAATTGAATTGTGGTGGCAGAAAGAGAGCGCAGAATTCTTGAAAATGAGAAGCGAATATCTGCTTTACTAAAGCTCTTTCCGTTTTAGAATTAAGAAGTTACTTTAAGTATGACTTTAAGTTTGAAAGTCTTGTAAATCCAAAGAAATAGAGTGCTGTTATTAAGTTTTTAGGAGCGGTTTGTCGTGTTTTCGACATCTAACTTATTACTTAAGAAAAACAATAAATTAAATATAATGGATAAAATTTTGTTAAGGGCTGCGCTGGCGTGGCTGATTCCGGGACTCGGGCATTTTCTCCTCGATCGCTGGCGACGCGGGTTGTTGTTATTTGGCGGCAGTCTGCTCTTAACGATTGTGGGCGTCTGGCTTGGCGGTTTGTATTATCCGGGGAGTCCGGCTGAATTTGGCGTGATGTACTGGCTGCACCAGCTTGCGTCATCTGGCAGCGGGGTTTTCCTGTTTTTAAATGTTCTGCTCAAAAACGGCGTTCAATCCGGGGCGGCTCAAGAAGCTTTTCGTTCGGCTTATTTTGAATATGGCGGAAGGTGTCTGGCGCTGGCGGGTCTGCTCAATTATTTAGCCGTCCTGGACGTAGTGGATATTTCTCTGAAACGTAAATCTTAATTAACATCATGATTCATTTTTTATTTTTATTGATTTTTGCCGGATTGACTGCCATCGCTTTCAGTATTTTCGCGCTTGGAGATACTAGGGAAAGATTGCGGTACGGTCTCAAAGTTTTCGCCGAATTTGTCGGGATTGGAATAGTGCTGGCTTGGATTTGTTATTTTTTACCCGGCTAAAAATTTATTTTTTTCTCAAACATGAAAGTAATTGAATCGGAAGCCATCATTTTAAAAAACTTTTCGCTCGCGGAAGCAGACAAAATTATTTTGTGCTTGACGCGTGAGGCCGGGCTGGTGCGACTTGGGGTCCGCGGTGCAAAACGTCTGAAAAGCCGTTTTTGCGGGCGCCTCGAGCCGTTTACCATTGCCGAAGTGATTTATGGACAGAAAGAAGAAACCGAATTAGGGCGATTATTTCAAGCTGAAGTTTTGGTTTCATATTTTCATCTGGCGTCGCGGCTGAACGTTCTCAACGCGCTTTCGTATTTGTCGGAAATTTTAATCGCTGTGACGCCCCCGCACGAACCCAATGAAGTTCTTTACCGAATGGTTCGGGCGTGCCTTTCAGCCGTTGATGAAGTTCATGAAGATCTGACAGCGGTTCGCCTGACGGTTGCTTATTTCGAACTCTGGCTGCTTCGTCTGGCCGGGTTTCTGCCGGATTTTCAAGTCTGTACGGCTTGCCGCCTCAAAATCCAGAATGTTCCGGCTTATTATTCCGCTCATGAGGCGCGTTTAATTTGTCTCAATTGCGCCGGAGAAAATCGTCGAGACGATTTAATGTCCGCGCGGTTGCTCAAAGTTTTACGGGCGGCTGTTCTGGCGCCGCCGCTTAAATTCGTCGAAACCGCCATTAAACTCGATGTCAATCAGGCCTCCTTAGACAACGTTACGCACCGTCTCCTGCGCAAAATTCTGGAATATGATCCGCAATACTGGTCAAAGGATTTTGAGTTGGAAGAAAATCCTTTTCTGAAAATCGAACAAGTCGCCTAAAATTAAGGTTAAAGTGATTCGCCAAACGTTTGCGAAAAATGTTTGCGAAAAATGTTTGCGAAAAAATGTTTAAACGATATGTTTGGCGAACTGTTCTCCCTTATTTTCTGCTCTGCTGGCTGCTGTTAACGGCAATTCTCTTTTTGCAGCAGGGCAGCCGCTTTAGTGAAATTCTCTTTGGCGCCAATATCCCAGCCCGTTTGCTCCTCGAACTAAGCGCCGCCTTAATTTTATCCGTCATCGCTTTTACCGGACCGATGGCACTTTTGGCAGGGATTGTTATAGGGCTCGGGCAAATGCGCGGTGACAGCGAATTGACGGCATTGCAAGCCGCCGGAAACGGGCTTCGCACAATTCTCCTGCCGTGTCTGTTGAGCGGTTTGATTGTCTCCGGGATTGCTCTCTTAATTAATCTAGAAGGTGTCCCATTGGCGGCGAGGATCGCGCGGCGCGTGGCGGTGGAAACGGCTTTGCTCAAACTGGAATCACCGATTGAACCGGGTGTTTTCAACACTGAGTTTAGCAATTATGTGATTTATGTCCGAGACGGCAACAACGAGCAGGGAGTTTGGGAGCGGGTTTTTATTTATTTGCCGGCGAAGGATGGGGAGATCAGATTAATTACGGCTCGCTCCGGGCGGATAGACGCGGCGGAAGACAAATCGGAACTGGTTTTAAGCGATGCGGTTGTGACGACTTTGTCGTTTGGCGCAGCGCCAAAGCCGGTCACATTGGACAGCGTCGGTTTTTTGCGATTCTCGCTTGATACCGGGAGAAAACAATTGCGCCAAAAATTAGAAGGTACTGAGCGCGTCCCGGACGAGATGGGGTTGTTTGAACTAGCCCAGTTTGCGGCGGAAAGGAGCGGAAAGGAGCGAACCGGAGCCGAAATTTTATGGCATCGCCGTTTAGCTTTGTCATTTGCGCCGTTTTTTTTATCGCTCCTCGGGGTCGCGGTTAGTTTGCGATTCGGACGCGGAGGACGCGGATGGGGCAGCGTTTTATCACTCGCCGTGTTGATTTTCTATTATTTACTTTCGCTGTTGGGAGAACAAGCGGCGCGCGCCGAACTAGTGCCAACCTTTGTGGGGAGTTGGCTGGCAACTATAATCATTTGCTTGATGGCTCTAAACTGGTTATGGCGAGCGAAGGGCAAAATTGGGAGCCGTTTTCGGCTGCCTGCGTTTGGATGGCAAAGAGTTTTTGGAACGTCTCAAACTCAATCCGCCGAATCGTCCGGGCGGAAATTTATTGCCAACAGCTTTGAATCGGGCATTTTCGGTTTACTGGAACGCGATTTTCTGCGAAATCTGGGCTGGTACTTTTTTTTAACCTGTCTTTCATTGCTCGCTTTATTTCATGTTTTTACCACTTTTGAAGTGCTGCGAGGGTTAGCCACCAATGCCAACGGAGCTGTTTTGCTGGCAAAATATTTAATTCTTCTATCGCCGATGGTTTTGTGGCAAATTGCTCCGACGGCTTTGATGGTAGCAGTTTTAATGACTTATGCGGTCAAAGCCAGACAAAACGAAACAGTTGTCTGGGGAGTTGCCGGACAGAGCGTCTATGTTTTAATTCTGCCGAGTATCATGTCAGCCGCTCTGCTCGGCTTTCTCAACTGGGAATGGCAGGAGCAAGTCCTGCCGCTCACTAACCCGCGTCAGGATGTCTTAAGAGCGCAGCTGCGCGGAGGGGCAGGCAGCGTCGGCAGTCAGGAAGGGCGTTTTTGGGTCGCCGCGCCTGAAGGAGTTTATTCGTTTATCGGTAGCAGAGGGTCTGATAACGCACTAGCCAAGGACGTCGCTTTCTACAAATTCTCAAGTGATGGAATTAGTCTGGAAAAGATGATTCGAGCCCAATCAGCTAATTGGCAAAATTCTGAAGTAAATTTTGGTGGTGAGACAAATGAAACGATTTGGAAAACCAGTTTTATCGAAACCAGAAACTTTTCAAACAAAGAAATAAATCTGATCACCGCAGAAAACCCTTTTAGTCAGATTGGAGTTAAAACAGCGCATCTTAGTTCGGAGGATTTGGAAAAGCAGATTCAGGTTTCCGACTCGCAAACTGAAGTCCGTCGTTTGAGAGTCGCCCTGCAGCAAAAGTACGCGACGCTTTTCCTGCCGCTGGTAATCGTTTTTTTTAGCACTCCTCTGGCTTTATCCAGGCACGGCCGGCGAAACAGTCTGGGTTTCTCGATTGGAACTGCTCTCGGGGTTTGGCTGCTCTTTACGGCGACCAACGGATTATTTGAGAGGCTGGGGACTGAAGGAGTTTTGCCGCCGCTCATCGCAGTCTGGTCGCCGCTCGTCATTTTTAGCAGCTTGGGATGGTATTTGCTCGCCAAAATCAGAAACTGAACTGCCGCCCGGATCAGCCGGCAAAGGATCGAGATTTGATGCGTATCTTCGAGCGGAAAAACTAAAAAGGCGTGATGAATTCATCACGCCTTTTTTATCCGCAGATTCTCAAATTCAAATTAAGTTCCGGTTTCCCAGCTCGAAAGATATTCAACCTGCTCAGATGTTAAGGTGTCAATAGACACTCCCAACGAGTGTAGTTTGAGACCGGCAATTTCGGTGTCAACTTCAGGCGGCAAAAGATGAACGCCCGGGTCGAGCTTTCCTTTATTAACAACCAGATATTCGGATGAAAGAGCCTGGTTGGCAAAACTCATATCCATCACGCTCGCCGGATGACCTTCGGCGGCGGCGAGATTGATTAATCTTCCTTCGCCGAGGACAATGACGCGCCGCCCCGAATCCGAAAGCTGATACTCTTCGACAAACGGTCGCACAGTCAAAGCAGTGCCCTTTGACATTTCTTTGAGCGCCGTTAAATTAATTTCGAGATCAAAGTGACCGCTGTTGCAGACAATCGCGCCATTTTTCATTGATGCGAAGTGCTGGCGGTCAATGACATGACGGTTGCCCGTGACAGTCACGAAAATATCACCGACCGCGGCGGCTTCTGACATCGGCATCACTCTAAACCCGTCCATCACGGCTTCCACCGCTTTGATCGGGTCAATCTCGCAGATTACTACGTTGGCGCCCATTCCGCGTCCGCGCAGGGCGACGCCTTTGCCGCACCAGCCGTAACCGACGACGACCATCGTGCGACCGGCCAGCAGAATATTGGTCGCTCTGATAATTCCGTCCAGAGTAGATTGTCCGGTGCCGTAGCGGTTATCAAAAAAGTGCTTGGTCTGGGCATTGTTAACCGCCATTGCCGGAAACGGCAAAACTCCGGCTTTCATCATCGCTTCGAGGCGCACAATCCCGGTGGTCGTTTCTTCGGTCGAGCCGATAATTTTTCCGACCTGGTGCTGGCGTTCTTTAATAAGAGTTGCCACTACATCAGAACCATCGTCAATAATCAAATCGGGTTCGGTGTCGAGGGCGAGATTAACGTGACGAAGGTAGGTGTCGGTGCTTTCGCCTTTGATGGCAAAAACAGGAATTTCCCAATCGCTGACGAGAGAAGCCGCCACATCATCCTGTGTCGAGAGCGGATTTGAGGCAATCAAAATACATTCCGCGCCGCCGGCCTGCAAAGTTCTGGCGAGATTGGCAGTTTCCGTAGTGATATGGGCGCAAGCCACAATGCTCACCCCCGCCAACGGTTTTTCAGCCGCGAATCTATCGCGAATCAGCCGCAGCACAGGCATTTCGCGTTCAGCCCATTCGATTCGCTGTTTGCCTTGCGGTGCGAGATTGATGTCTTTGATGTCGTAATTAAAAGCCATAAAATAGTTCCTTTAAAATTTTTTGATGAAATAAGTGTTAATGAGCAAGAAAGTTCGGAGTGAAAATGTTAGATCACTCCGAACTTTTGATAATAATTGTGTAATAGAAAGCAAGGGAAGAGAACCACTTAAACTCCGGCAGCCGAGCGCAGGGCTTCGGCTTTGTCAGTTCGTTCCCAGGTAAATTCATCGCCTGTTCTGCCAAAATGCCCGAATCTGGCTGTTTGTTGGTAGATCGGGCGACGCAAATTAAGTTCTTCGATAATTCCGAGCGGTGTCAACTTAAAATGGTCGCGAACCAAATCTTCAAAGCGGTGATCATCAATTCTTCCTGTCCCTTCGGTTTTGACTAAAACCGAAACCGGATCGGCAACTCCGATTGCATAAGCGAGTTGGACGGTACAGCGGTCGGCGAGCCGTGCGGCAACTATATTTTTAGCGATGTAGCGTGCCATGTAAGCCGCAGAACGATCTACTTTAGTCGGATCCTTGCCCGAGAAAGCGCCGCCGCCATGCGGAGCATAACCGCCGTAAGTGTCAACAATGATTTTGCGGCCGGTCAATCCGGCGTCGCCCTGCGGGCCGCCAATGACAAACCTGCCCGTGGGGTTGATGTGATATTTGGTATTTTCGTCAATCAGTTCGACCGGGACGGTCTGTTTAATCACTTTTTCCATAATGTCGCGGCGCAAAGCTTCGGTTGTGACATCGTCGGCGTGCTGAGTCGAAATCACGACAGCTTCAATCCGCGCGGGTTTGCCGTCGCGATATTCAACGGTGACTTGAGATTTACCGTCAGGTCGCAGATAAGGAAGCTCACCGCTTTTCCGCGCGTCCGATAATCTCATGGTTAAATGATGAGCTAATTGAATCGGGAGGGGCATCAATTCCGGCGTTTCATTACACGCAAAACCAAACATCAACCCTTGATCTCCCGCCCCGCCCGTATCAACTCCCTGCGAAATATCAGGGGATTGAGTTCCGACGGCATTCAGAACACAGCAGGTGTTGCAGTCATAACCGAATCCGGCATCAGTGTAGCCGATTCCTCGAATCGTGTTTCGGACAATATCCGTATAATTTAATTTTGCAGTGGTGGTAATTTCTCCGGCGATAATTGCCAGCCCGGTCGTGACAAGGGTTTCACAGGCGACGCGAGCTGTTGAGTCCTGCTCCAGAATGGCGTCGAGAATCGCATCGGAAATTT
>JBDTZD010000255.1:0-8565 GCA_040005335.1 Pyrinomonadaceae bacterium
CAAATTCGTAAAAACTCGTTTCTTGTCGAGACATTGCAAAAACAACTTTATTATCCGGCAGAATACAGACGCCATTTCTCACATTCAAATTAGACGAATTTTCTATAAATTGCTCATTGATCCTTCCATCAATAATTAACATTGGTCCCGATTGAGTCGCAAATTTTATATCTCCGTCATTTTTAAAGTCTTGCGTCGGTGTAATAAATGCCTTGTTATCAATCGTCAAGTAAAACACGCCGTTTGGTTTGAGGTAAAAATTCCCATCACCATCTTTGGTATCTAATTCATTAAGCGTCTTTTGATTTTGAATCAACAATCCTTTTGGCAGATTGTTTCGTTCATACATCCCGCCGTTCATGGCAAATCTTAAATGCTTTCCTTTCTTTTCAACCTCATTCTTGAGATTTTGGATACTTTTGAAAACTCGTCCGTCATCGTCTTTCCAAAAGAGCTCAATATTTGAAGCTTTTGGATTCACGATAAAACTCGCAAATCTGGCGTCTACCGATTGAGCAGAATCTTGTTTACATGAAGACGATAAAAGCAATACTAGCAAAAGGGTTATAGCGATAAATAATTGCTCGTGCTTCATGTTATCAGCTTAACTTTTTTAAAGTTAAGCAAGATTATTCAAATTATTTCTTTTGTTATTTCAATAACATCTTTTGAAATTGTTGCCAATTTCGAGCGGCATTTCATAACTATTCACCTGACACAATTACTACAAGATTTTACCTTTTAGATAATTCATGCAATTGTCAAGGCGCAATTTTGAGCACGCATAAAACTGATAGAGAGAAAGATGTTTGGCGATGCCAAAGAAGCTACTTTCAACCTTTGAAAAGAAGTAACGCAAAACGTCTTCAATTTCCTGAGCAGTGTTTACGTGTTCGTGTTTCATAAGGACATCGTAATTCAGATTGTACTTGAGCCTAAATTCTAATCCGGTTGTAAATGTATAACCGAGACGCCAAAGAATTGTGCCTTCACTAGGAATGCCTATTCGAAGCTCTCCCTCAGCAGTAAGAAGCAGTCCGCTTTTCGCAACTACTTCGGGCAGGTTGCAAATATGCTCGAAGGTCGCTATCGAGATGATGCGTTCGTATTTTGCGGTGGGCGGAATATTTGAAATATCATTGAAAATGTTTCTAATGCTATCAAGATGTGGCGATGATTCGTACAGGGAGCGGAAAGGTTCAACAATGTCGTAAGATCCGCACTGCCTTTCGTAAGGAAGATGATTAAGAGTGCCGGCGCCGATTTCCAGCGTGGATCTGTGCGCGTCAAACTTCACGTCTTCAGCCACTTTCTTGTGCATCCAGCTTTCCATTTTTTGCGCTAAACTCGATGCCTGTGAACGACCCTCGCGATTTTCCTTATAATGCTTAGAATAGATTGCTTCAAATTCAGGCGGTAGCGGAGTGCGTTTTTTAGGGAAATTGCTGAATATATTATTCATCCTTTTCTTTTTGACGATTTATCTCAACTTTAGCGAAAGTCGTTGTGATTCACTTCTAACATTACCATTGTAATTTAATGAAAGCAGTTATAATCTAACTGCTTTCGGCTCGGTAAGCGCTCAGAACCATTATTTTAAAGCAAGGTAATTTGGTCATGTCCTTTTTTACTCCAAAATTCCTCTGGCAGAAATTTTCGCCTCTTAATCGAGCATTGCTCTGGATTGCATTAATAACTTGGCTATACATTCTCTATATCAACGGTATTGGTAATAATCCGCCTGGTTTCTATCTGGATGAGTCAGCAATTGCGTATAATGCTTACAAAATTTACCAAACCGGGCGCGGTGAATTTGGCGATTTTTTTCCGCTATTTTTCCCCTTCTTTCCTCTTCCTCCGCCTTATTACTTTCTTGCATATGGAAACCCTGTTTACATTTATCTGCACGCGTTGCTGTACTTCGTATTCCCTCCAAGTATCCTGCTTTCCCGACTTTTCAGCGCCACAGCAGGGTTTTTCGCAGCATTACTTTTAGGTACGCTTGGATGGAGAATTTCTCTACAACTTAGGATTGGTATGATAGTGGCTCTAACCGCCCTGACAACACCGTGCCTATTCGAACTCAGCAGATTGGTTTTTGAGGCGGCTCTTTACCCGCTAGCACTCGTTCTCTTTTTGTCAGCACTGTATAACGCACATCGCAAAGAGCGCTGGTCTTTATTAGATATTATAATGTTGGCTATAACTCTATGTCTTCTCACTTATACATACTCAATCGGAAGAATCATGGCTCCGCTATTCGCCATAGGTTTACTTTTCTTTGCCGGAAATTTCAAGCGTTTGAAAGATATTATTAAGGTGTGGATTGGATATGGTCTAACACTGATTCCTCTATTAATGCTTATTTTAAACCATCCGGAAGTCATAACTCAGAGATTCGATGCCTTGTCATACATCAGACCCGGAAAGAGTTTCTGGGAGATATCGGCGCAATTTATTACAAACTACGCTCAGGCTATTAGTTTACGATGCCTGCTTTTCTCCGGAGATCTGAATTTGCGGCATCATATCCCGGAGATGGGGTTAATTTATGCAGCGACTTTTGTACTTGCATTGATGGGAATATTTATTGTGCTGATATATCACTTCAAAAATCCATGGTGGCGTTTTATTTTATATGGAATGGTAGTCTCGGTAGTGCCGAGTGCGCTCACCGTTGACCCCATCCATATGCTGCGACTTATTGCATTACCAATCTTTCTTATTGTTCTTACTGTGCCTGGTTTAATGTGGTTATTGAACAATGTTCAAAACGAATTAGTAGAGAGCAAGTTGCTAAGTTTTGCATTTAGCGCCTCTATCTTTCGTCTGAGTTTTGTGACATCAATCCTCGCGTTATTACGCAAAAGTTTTGCAAGCCGGTTGGTGCGCCGAAGCACTTTCGTCTCTCTGTTAATTCTGACAATGCTGCAGATTGTATTTTTCCAAATATATTTTCGTCAAATAGGACTGTCTCGAGGACCCTGGTTTGACGAAGCTTATCCAAGAGTTCTCGCCGCTGCACTGGCATCACCGAACAGACCTATTTACCTCGTTGATGGATATTGGGGGCAGGCTTATATACATGCTTATTGGTATGCAACTATTGAAGGGATTGACTTATCTAATTTCGTTCATATTCCATATGAACAGCGCCCTCCCGCTGACTCAATTGTGATTAGCACCGAAGAAAATTGTACAAATTGCGAGATGATTTTAAAGGAAGACAAATTTCTACTTTACCGATCACGTTAATTTCAGCTCAATAATTCTGCAAACGTCACAAAAGTCCTGAGAATGCTATGCAGCCCGGCAAAGATAAAGCTGGGTGTTAGTCTGCCTGATGATCAACGGAGGGTTCAATTAACCGCCCGATTACGTACCGGGGGCGGCGTTTTACTTCGTCATAAATACGTGCCAAATATTGACCAATAATGCCAAGGCTGATCATTAACAAACTTCCAATATAGAGAAGCAGGAGAATAACAGTCGCAAACCCACTAACCGATCTTCCGGCAACCCATAACGCTAAGGTGTAGATACTAAAAACGGCGGAAAAGGCAAGAAAAAATATTCCTGCAAGCGTGACCAGCTGTAAGGGGATTGACGAAAATGCGGAGATGCCAATCAAAGCTAGTCGGAAGAGATGAAAGACCGACCATCCTGTTTGCCCGCCGGCACGTGTTCCCACTTCAAACGGAATTTGCACGCGAGTAAAACCCAACCATGCTGTCATGCCGCGAAAAAATACATTGTGCTCTTCCATTTGCATCCATGCGTTGACTACCTTGCGGTTCATTAATTTAAAATCTGATGCGCCTGTTAATTCAAAGCCTGAAAGTTTGTTCCATAACAAATAAAACACCCCGGCGCTAAATTTGCTAAAAAAGGTTTCCTCGCCGCGTTTGATCTTTGTCGCCTCTACAATATCGGCTCCGGTTTCGCGCCAGAGGCGCATCATCTCCGGCAACAACGATGGCGGGTGCTGGCCGTCTCCGTCCATTACTATTACGGCATCGCCGCGCGCCATCTCTAACCCGGCACATAATGCCGATTCTTTGCCGAAGTTCCTGCTCAATCGAACCGCGCGTAATGCCGGATAATTTTTTGCTTCTTCGCTAATGACAAGCCATGTGTCGTCGGGTGAACCGTCATCAATTAAAACAAATTCATACGAAACATCAGCCGCTACCAGCGCATCGTGAACTTCGCGTAACACACTGCTCACATTACCAGCTTCACAGTAGAGCGGAATGACCACTGAAATAAACTCTTTCCAATCGAGTTTTACATTATTCATGAGGCAGCGTTCTCTCTCTCTCTTTGTGTAACGCGATCATAATACCGAGCGGGTGATTGTTTATTTACCTATGACTGGCGGAAATTATCATGGCACTGCGTTCAAGCAGGGATATTAAATTTCGGCGTTTTAGGTATTCAGGCATTTTCACACAACTTTAGGAATCAACTTTTGTGCTTCGTCAATGGCTTCTTTAATGGTTTTTACTCGCCCGTCAAGCTGCATTTCGTAAACGGCTTTTTCAATTTTACCAATTTGCGGTGATGGTTTTAGTCCGAGTTCAAGCAAATGTCTACCCATCAAAATCTTTTTTGGCGGTTCATGTTCGACATTTAACTTGCGCGACTTTTCGATAAACCATTCCATTGCGTCGGCTGTAAACCAATCTTCCCTTGGCAACCAATCGCCGTTGCGACTTAAACTATCGGCTTTTGCCACGCGATACAGCAAATCCAATTCGACTTTGCGCGCCAGACGACGAAACGCGCCGTCTCCCAAATTTTCCCGCGCGTTATAAAATTCGCCGGGGCGCAAATGCGTTCGCACCAATTCGATAATTTGTTTCCGCACGTCGTAACCTTCGAGCGTGTAGATTCCCAAACGGTTGAGAAAAGATTCGGTTGGCGCGACGCCCGCTTCGTCATGCCCGTGCGAGCGCCAAGCATTATCCAAGAATTTGGTGGTCGCCGGTTTCCCGAAATCATGACAAAGCGTGCCGAGCATGACCGTTACCTTTTTTGGATATGGTAAATCGTCAATAAGAGTACGCGCAACGTCAGCCGCCAGCAGCGTATGAACATCAACATCGCCTTCCGGATGCCATTCGATTTGCTGCGGAACGCCTCGCAGCGCTTCAAGTTCGGGAAAAAGCTGTTTGACAATATTTAATTCGTAAAGCCACTGCAGACCGATTGAGGGTTTGTTTGATTTGAGCAGCAATTTTTCAAACTCGCCCCAAATTCTTTCCCTTGGCAAATCTGTTAAATCAATTTTACGGCAAATCTCGACGGTTTCTTGATCAATCTCAAATTCAAACCGTGCCGCAAACTGAGCCGCCCGCAAAACTCTAAGTGAATCATCGGCGAAAGTTTCTTTTGAGACAATCCGAACCAGCTTTTTTTTAATGTCTTGGCGTCCGTCAAATGGGTCAATAATTTCCTCTGTCAGCGGATCCTGCAAAATCGCGTTGATGGTAAAATCGCGCCGTCGGCAAGCTTCTTCAAACGTCATGAAAGGATCGCCTTCGACCACAAACCCTTTGTGTCCGCGCCCGGTTTTGCGTTCCCGGCGCGGCAGAGAAACGTCCAAATCCTGCCCGATTTTATAAACCGTAAACGCTTCGCCAACCGCATCAACTTTGCCAAAGGAGTCAAGAATTTCTCTTAGCTCTTGCGGCTGGATTCCGTAAATCTCGACGTCAAAATCCTTTGGCGTTAAGTTCATCAACGAGTCGCGAACACAGCCTCCGACAAGCAGAGCGCGTCCATTATGAGCTTTGATCGTTTCGGCAAGTTTGCTGATTTTTACGGGTAAATTTAACACAAGCTGAAACTTAATCTTCGCTGTCGGGAATAAAGATTTTGACGTTTCGCATCGAAGGCAGGCAGTTCAGAATTTGTAGGCGCTCGATAACAGTCATCTCCGAATCAGATTTATGCCAGATTTTAACCCAAAAAGTTTTGGTGCGCCCGTGAATTGCAAAGGTTGAGCCGTCTTTAATAACCGGCACGGTTTCGGCGACCGTTCCATTTTTCAATTCTTCAAGTATTTCCGGTACAAAGGGCTCAAAAGTCTCAAAGTGAAGAGTCACGCGGCTACTGTCAACTTCGGCGGGAGGCAGTTCTATGGCCACGCTTGATTCAAGTAAAAGACTGTTTGCGATTTCTTCGTTTCGTTTTTTGAGAATTGCCATATCTATTTTATTTAAATAACTTTTATAGCCGCGTAAACGTTGACCCGTCGCTTTGCGCCGTGTCGCTAAACGAGCAGACTTTTAATAATCAAATTAGCGAGTTTTGAAACAACTCGATTGCTGTCAACTCTCTTGCATTTTCTTATTTTAATTTCCCCGACAGATAATTTTTTAATTGTCCGACGCTGACGCGCTCTTGTTGCCAAGTGTCACGGTCGCGAACTGTTACAGCTTGGTCTTCGAGCGATTCGTGGTCAACCGTAACGCAGAAGGGCGTCCCGATTTCATCCTGTCTCGCGTAGAGTTTGCCGATGCCGCCTGTATCGTCGTAAACCGTCCGCATTACAGGCAGTAAATCTTTTTTTAAATTTTTCGCCATTGAAACGATTTCCGGCTTGTTTTTGGCAAGCGGTAAAACGGCGACTTTGATTGGCGCAAGTTCGGGTTTGAGTTTTAAGATCACGCGTATTTCGCCTTTGTCCGTCGTTTTTTCGGTGTAAGCATCCATTAAAACTGCGAGCATCGTGCGATTGACGCCAACTGCGGGTTCAATTACAAAGGGATAAAACCGCTCCTTGGTAGCCTCGTCAAAGTAAGATAAATCTTCGGTTGAATCGGCATTAAGACGTTTGCCGTCTGCATTCTCCGGTTTTTTGGAATGCGTTTTTAAATCAAAATCCTGCCGGTTAGCAATTCCCATTAGTTCATCCCATTGCTTTTCTTCGTCTTCGCGTTCAGGGAAAAAACGGTAGAGAATATCAACCGTACGAGCGGCGTAATGGGCTAATTCATCTTCGGTTTGTTCGTAAAATTTGAGATTCGCTGCCGACACGCCTAGATTCACGAACCATTGCTGACAAGCATCAATCCAATATTGATGCAATTCCGCCGCTTGCTCAGGACGACAAAAATACTCCATTTCCATTTGTTCAAACTCACGCGTGCGGAAAATAAAATTGCCCGGCGTCACTTCGTTGCGAAAGGATTTGCCGATTTGCGCGATGCCAAAAGGTAATTTGCGCCGCGATGTATTCAAAACATTGATAAAATTGATGAAAATTCCCTGCGCAGTCTCCGGGCGTAGATAAGCCAAAGTGGTTTCGTCGTCTTCGACAGCCGCCGCCCCGAGCGTGGTTTTAAACATCAAATTAAACTGTTTCGGTTCGGTAAAATCACACTCTTTGCTTTCTCCGGGATGAACTGCCGGATGTTTCGGGCATTGTGTGTCGTGCAGTTTGTCCTGCCGAAAACGTGATTTACAAGCGCGACAATCTATGAGCGGATCCGAAAAAGTATCTTCGTGACCCGAATATTTCCAGACCAGCCGGTTTTGAATAATCGCCGAATCCAACCCCTCCATGTCGTCGCGTTCGTGAACCATCCATCGCCACCAGTTTTGCTTGATGTTGTTGGCGAGTTCTACTCCCAATTGCCCATAATCCCAACTGCTGCCTAAACCGCCATAAATGTCTGACGCCGGAAAAACAAATCCGCGTCGTTTTGCTAAATTAACAATAGTTTCGATACTCGTTGCTGCCATAAACTTTACTTGATAGAAAAAACTGAAAACTGCCTAATTAAAATAATTTTGTCAATGGATTTTAAATGATTTTAGAAATTTGAGCGAATGTCGCCGCAATTGCAAAAACTTTTTAAGGAGTGGCTTGACTTTGAAAAGGGAATTGCGTAATTTTTATAACTTGCGAGTCAGATAGATTTGCAAGTTTGATATTCCGCAGTAGCTCAATGGCAGAGCATTCGGCTGTAAAGCAAGCTATGCAGGAATTTCTCAATGCCAGAAAAGCGTACATATCAGCAACGTCGAGATTATATGCTCATTGCGGTTCAACGCCGCCGAGAGAAAGTAAGATTGATGGCTGTTGAATATAGGGGTGGTTGTTGCCAGATTTGTGGTTACAAACGCTGTATTGAAGCACTTGAGTTTCATCATCTTGACCCGAAACAAAAAAGCTTCGGCATTTCCAGCAAAGGTTATGCTCGAAGTTGGGAAAAGGTAAAACAAGAAATTGAAAAATGTGCTTTATTGTGTGCCAATTGTCATAGAGAGTTTCATGCAGGAATGTTGCAGCTTCCACAGGTGACTGTGGTTGAAAAATCGGATGAATTCAGGGAAACCTAATTTGGGTGTAAACCTAAGATGGCAATCCTGAGCGAAGCCTGCTGAAAAGGTTTGATTGTAAGCAGGAACGTGCAGAGACTAGGAGTTGAGGAAATCTTTACCAATAAAACTCCCACGAGCGTCCGACAACTTTTCGGGATATTGAAAAGTTGATGAGATAGTCCACCCTCGAGTGAAAACTCGGGATAAAGTGTAACCGAAGGGTTGTAAGTT
>JBDTZD010000253.1:0-8533 GCA_040005335.1 Pyrinomonadaceae bacterium
GTAGCCTTCGGAAGCAGCGTAAATTAACGCCGTCGCGCCTTTTTCCGATTGCTGATTAACGTTTGCGCCGCGTTTGATCAATTCCTGAACAGTGGCTAAATCGCCGTTGATTGCGGCAGCAATGAGGGGTGATTCACCGCCCTTTTCAATTTTATTGACATCAGCTCCGCGCTCCAGAAATTTTGCCGCCAAGTTGCTTTTGTCAGCATTGACAGCAACGTAAAGCGGTGTTTGACCATCTTTGCCGGCAACATTGACGTCGGCTTTGGCAGTGAGCAATAGATCAACTAAATCTTCTTTCATGGCTGCCGTCGCAAGCGTTAAAGGAGTGTCGCCAATTTTATTAGCGACGTTTGGGTTGGCTTTTCCATCCAGCAAGATTTTAACGATTTTCGCGTTGCCTTTTGAGATTGCAGCCGTCAAAGCAGATTCTCCGCTTTGACCTTTCGAGTCAGGATTGATACCGGCGGAGAGAAAAGC
Organism: Pyrinomonadaceae bacterium; assembly: GCA_040005335.1. Taxonomy (GTDB): domain Bacteria; phylum Acidobacteriota; class Blastocatellia; order Pyrinomonadales; family Pyrinomonadaceae; genus JBBQUS01. The sequence continues at coordinate 481 of JBDTZD010000253.1, forward strand.
ATTAATTGCCCGCACATCCTCCTGTTTGATGGCTTCGAGAAATGAGTTTTCATCAAATTTGTAACCGCGCAAAATTAAATCGTTGCGCGCCGCTTCGGGCGTCGGTTTTGTATCTAACCCGCCCGGTTGGCAAGCTGCTGATAAAGCAGCCGTCAAAACAACAATCAAAAACAACAGCCGAAATTTATTCATTCGTTTATTGAAAAGCAGAAAATTAAATTTGTCTATCTCCGGCAAAGATAACATAAACCGCGCATCAAAACATGAGTCGAAAGTGTCTAAATTCTAGCTTAAAAGATAATTTTCAGCTACAATCCGACGCGAACCAGACGCTGGTAGATTTAATGCAATGATTTACTAGCCGTATGTTTAGTGAAACTAAAAAGCAGGTTGGCTTGAGTTCGGACGCAAAGGAGTTTTTCAATGTTCGCAAAAAAGATGTTTGCTTTACTGTTTGCCGGTGCATTATGCCTTGGAACGTGGCAGTTTGTGCCTTATTTACTGGATATGAGAACAGTCCTTGCTCAGAGCAAACCCGCAAATACTGCGGAAGCCTCACTGAATAATTCGGCGGAAAAGCCAGAAGAAGCAAAAAAAGATGATGTGTCGCCCGAGGTCAAAGAAAAAGCAATCAAATTGTTGACGGCCGTCGCGCAGGAAACTCAGCAGTTCGCCGCTCCGCAAAATCGCGTCAGAGGACAAATCGCTGCTGCTAACTTGCTCTGGGAACATGATGAACCGGCAGCGCGAGTTTTATTTCAAAATACTTTGAGCGAATTACAAGCGATGTTGGGCGATCTCGCTACCTCCGTTTCCGATGATGAAAGCAACACCGAAAGCGAAAATTACACAAAACGCTATGCGGTCGGCGAAATGCGCCGCGAGTATCTGCTGGCTTTAGCCGCACATGACCCGAAAGCCGCTCTCGTCGCTTTGCAATCGCTCAGATTGCAAACTCCTTCCAAACAAGAATATGATCCGCTCAAAGCCGACGAACTGGAATTGCAAATTGCTTCGACGGTCGCTAAAAAAGATCCCCAGCAGGCTTACGAACTTGCTGCGAAAAGCCTCAAAGACGGCGTGACTTATAACACAATGTCAACTCTCACCGATTTGTATAAAAACAACGCAGAACTCGGCGCCAAACTAGCCCGCGACATTCTCGCCAAATTCAAGGCTAGTAAAATTCGTCCGATGGTCAGCGGAAACAGCAATATAGCGACGACGGTCAGTGTCAGTCCTAACGGCGGCTCCGGAACAACAGATTTCGTTGATTTAAGTCAATTGGCGCAGTTTATGACGACGACGGAACAACTCAATCGCCAAGCCTCGCGTAGTAAGGGTAAAAAAATACCGGCTTTGACCGACAGTGAAATGCGTGAGCTCGCCGATTTTATCGGACAAGGCTTTACCCGGCAGCAAAACGTTGAACCTTGGGCAATCGCTTCAGCGATGCCGTTGATAACTAAATATTCGCCGACAGCCGCGCAGCTGATTAAACGCAAACTTAATGCACAGCAATTGCAAATGCTCGGTTCTTACGGCGACGGCAGCAATTATTATGAAGAAAAAGACACGAAGACTGTTGATGAACTCGTCGCCGATGCCGACAAACTCGCTTCGCCGTCCGAACGTGATTCACGCTATGCCGATGCTGTTCATCAGGCACTTGAAAAAGGCGAACTCGAAAAAGCGGCGGAAATAGGCAACAAAATTAAGGATAAAACTTCTTACCAATATATTTTCGAGGAATTAAAAACGACTACGCCCCTCATTAAAGCGCGGCGCGGCGATATTGCCGAAGTTCGCAAACTGCTGGCCAGCATGAAGGATGACGATCAAAAAGCCGCGACTCTGACCGAATTAGTCATTGCTTTAGTAAGCAAGGGCGAAAAAGAGACTGCCGAAAAATTAATGGACGAAGCCAACCAATTTTTACCTGCGCGTCTCAAGCGCAAACCAAATCTTGAAACAACGCTCAAAATCGGCTCTGCTTACGCGCTCGTCCAACCCGCGCGCGGATTCGGCTTAATCGAAAACAGCATTGCGCAAATGAATGACTTGATTGCCGCAGGATTGATGATTGACGAGTTTTACGATTATGGCACGATGGATTCGGACGAAGTTTTATTTGACACGATGGAACGGCAAGGTGTGCTGCATACGACCAACGCAGTCGCTACCATCAAAATTCTGGCCGCAGTAGATTTCGACCGCACTGTCAATCTCGCCGATAAATTTGCGCGGCCGGAAATTCGAACGTACGTACGTTTGAAAATCGCCGAGGCATTACTTGATCCGGAAGCCGCTGGTCGCGAAAAAACCTTGCGTGAACAGCAAAGTGAACGTGAGGGCGATTAGATACCCTGAATCCAGAGATTCTAATCGGGTAAATTCTCCGACAAAAGATGCAAGACGTTGCCGCCCATAATTTGCCGGATTTCTGCTTCTGTAAAATTTTCTCCTAACAATGCTTCGGTAACCAGAGCCATGCCAGTTGCGTCAAACACCGCTTCTACCGAACCGTCAAAATCCGACCCGAGGGCGACGTGATCTGCACCGATTATATTGGCTGTATAGCGAATTGAGCGGGCAATTGATTTGGCATCCGCGCCGCACACCGCCGTATCCCAAAAACCGATGCCGATGATGCCGCCGGTTTTGGCGATTCCGCGCAGTTGGTCGTCGGTTAAATTGCGGTTGTTGTTGCAAGTTCCGCGCACTCCGGTGTGGGAAACGATAACGGGTCTGGTCGCCAGCTTCAGCACATCATCAATTGTTGCGGCGGAGGCGTGGGCGAGATCGAAAATCATCTTTTTGGCTTCCATTCGCCTCAGCATTTCGCGCCCTTTTTCAGTCAACCCATATTTTTTCACTCCGTGCGCTGAACCGCCCATTTCAGAATCGAAAAAATGCGACGGTGACATCATCCGAAAACCCGCGTCGAATAAAACATCAACGTTTTCCGCGTTGCCGTCAAGCGCGTGCGCGCCTTCGATAGCGAGCAATCCGGCAACCAAATCATTTTCAGTTTGGCGCCGTTCTAGAAAGAGCGCCAAATCGCGTTTGGTTTTGATGATGACAAATTTGTGATTGGAGTTTTCAGCAAAATTTTCGAGATGTTGCGCTTGGTTGACGGCGCGAGCCATCAAACTATTTAAAGTGGCAAGCGGTTGATGCTGCGCGAGCGTCAGCCAAAAAATTGTATCGGAATTATCAGAGTTATTTTCAATATTAAGTCCGCGCGGAGATTTGGTAACAACGCTGAAAATTTGCAGCGCGACGTTGCCTTCACGAAGACGCGGCAAATCAACATGACCGGTCGCGTTTCGTTCGAGCAAATTGCGGTTCCAGAGCAGGGCGTCGCAATGCAGATCGGCGACGAAAAGCTGTGAATGCATGTGGCGGGCGTTTTCGGAGACTTGATAGGGCGGTTGATTAACAGTTGGATTGAGCCAATCAGCGACGAGCGGAGGCAAAACGATAAAGAAAACACCGGCGCAAATCAGCAAAAGAGCGAATGCCAAAATGAACAGCCATTTAATCAACGAGCGTTTCTGACGAGCGCGTAACAATAGTTTTCGTTCGGATTCGAGTTTAGAAGGTTCAAAGGTTGTTGAGCAGCGATCCCTTTTCTTTGTGCGGCGCGAGTTCGACGGCAGAATTTTTCATCGAAACAGATTTGTCGCCATAACGCAAATAGTTTGCGTAACGCTCGGCATCGCCTTTGTAAATGCTGACGATTTCCGCTCCGATTAAATAATTTTGGACGGAGTTGTGAAGTTCAACCATTTGGTAGTGTTTAGTGGCGACCGTCATTCGCACCCTGCCATTCGGCATTTCCAGAACGAGTTTGAGTCTTTTTTGTTCGCCTCCGTGCGCGGCCAGGTGGTGGTCGCCGAGACGCATAAATGGAACGATAAAGGCAACCTCGCTTTTGCTGACATCTTGCGTCAAACCTGTGACAGTCAACGCTTTCATCTCCTGGTTCTGACTCGCTGTTTTGCGTTCGAGATCGAGAGAGACGCTGACAGGCACTTTTATTTCGCGACGCGGCGCGCTCGAAAATCTGTTGACGTATTTAGTTAGACGCGCCGCCAAAGAACGGAGGTTCTTGAACATTTTTTTCGCCTTTTTGCAAGAAAATTAGAGAAAAAATAAGAAGCAAGTGCATCTTACTAAAAAAAAACTCAATAAATCAAGTTAAATACAGTGAAATAAAGAGTTTTTCTTGTTCCTGGCTTAAAGAGTAAGATTTTTGACTAATTTTTAGGCTGCAGAGGTGAGCCATTTTTATCATCTTTCTGAACTAGCGGTCCCGTCTTAGCATCACCCCCGTTTAATAAAAATGAGAGTTTGCCGGTCTTACCGTACTGCACCGGTTCTGCGTTGACCATGTATTTTTTCTTGTCTGATGTTAACTGCAAGCGAAAACGATAACCCATCAGATCGGGATTCATAACGTCCGCAGACACCAGGTTTTCGTTTACCAGCGTTTGTAAATCAGCATATACACCATTATGCTGAAGAGCATAACCAAATTCGGCTTTCATAATATCCTGAAAGGTAAGTTCAATTTCAGAGTGGCGCGCTTCAATTCGCTGCTTGAAAAAGAAGTTGGCTCCTTCACGCTTAACCTCTGTTTCCGTTTCCGCTTCTCCCGTTAGAATTATCCAATCATTGTTTTCACGGCGCAATTTTAGTTCGTCAAGTTGAGGTTTATTCGTTAGCGAGTTATCGGATTTAACAAAAACGCTCGCCAGATTTCCGCTAATTTGTTCGCCGCTCAATTCAATTTTTTCCGGGACGCGGGTTGCCATTGGCTCAAAATCAGGAGCTAAATCTGCCAACTGCTCAGCCGTCAATTTTTCGACCGCTGGTCGCAGATTCGTCATCATTAACGCATCGCGGAACCGTCGCTCGCGCATTGCTTTGTAAAAATCTTGAACAGTGTTTGATGGCGAACCGGGCTTTTTTGCTGCTGGATCTGCTGACGATTGAATGGCAGTCGGAACTGATTGTGTTTGTGCTTTCGCGTTAAAGCCGCAGAGGAATGAAACGAGAAGCGACATGAGGAGTGCATTTTGAGCGAAAAAAAGGAAACGGGTAAAAATTTGTGACATTAATATTACTCCAAAAAATGAACGATTTTGTTAATTGTGCGTGAAGCACAAATGAAAAGCGCGGCGTGCTAAAACGAATTATAGCGCACCGCACGGTTTGATGTACAAGAAAAATTTGCTGTTGCTTGTGAAACGAAGCCAGCAGTTTCACGGCGCGGTAAGGGATTTGTGTAACTGCATTTAGTCGTCCTTTTACTTTGGGGCAAAAGAAGAGCCGTTTGCGAGTTTAACCCGAAACGGCTGTCAAGCGCATTGTTTAAAAAAGAATTTGCTAGTTTACTTTTTTGCCCCTCATCAGCATTTCGCGTCCGACGAAATAGAGGAAAACCGCGAGAGCTAAAAACGGCAGCGTGGCGAGAAGGTCAGCGTTGGCGCCTTCAAAAAACGGATTGCTGATCTTCGCCCATTCCAAAGACCTGTCTTTAAAGTCTTTGAGGTACTTCAGATAGCTAAAATCGAGACTAAAGAGCGCGACTAAAATTCCAGCAATGGCGCCGCCGGCAATATAACCTGAAGCCAGCAATACACCGTTTGATTTGTCGGTTTCGGCAATGATTTGTTCTTCAGTCAAATTTTGACGGGCAAGCTTGCGTTTAAGGTATAAATCAACTCCCCAGCGCACCAAACCACCGACGAAAATCGGCGCGCTGGTTGAAATCGGTAGATACAAACCAACCGCAAAAGCGAGCGCCGGCGCGCCTGTCAGTTCCAGCACAATCGCTATCATTGCGCCGATGAGAACTAAACCCCATGGCAGTTGTTGGCTCAAAATTCCCTTGATAATGTAGCTCATCAAAGTCGCTTTCGGAGCGTCGTAGCGTGTCAATGCTTTACCTTCCTCGTCTTTTTTGATCACACCGTTAATGCCGGGATCAACAAAATAAACGGGCTGACCTTGATTGTTAATTAAATATTTACCGATTTGACCTTCCTGCGGATCAGTGTTTTGCCAAACTCTGTAAGAGCTCGTATCTATGGCTTTGTATTTTCCGTTAGCAACTGTTTCCGATTGCAGTTGACCGTTTTGGCGGAAAAGTTTGTCTTCGGCAACATGGTAATTCGCCAGCGGCGAACTCGCCTCAACTTTTTGATAGTAAGTTTCAGAGTTGTTTAGTGTCAGCAGGAGAGGTCCTAAAACCAGAGCCGATCCGAGTGCACCGACAAGAATCGCAATTTGTTGACTTCGAGGAGTGGAACCGACCAGAAAGCCGGTTTTCAAGTCTTGCGAAGTAGTGCCGCCGTTTGACGCAGCGATACAGACGATGCCTCCGATTGACAAAGCGGTAACAAAATACGGGTCTGGACTCGTCCAGCCGAGCAACCAAAAAACCAGACAAGTAAACAGTAGCGTCGCAACGGTCATTCCCGAAATCGGATTTGATGAAGAACCGACTTCACCGGTCAGGCGCGACGAAACCGTGACGAACAAAAAGCCGAGGATGATAATCAACAACGCGCCGAGAAATGAAACGACCGGATTCGCAAAAACGCTCAGACCCAGTTGCGGCAACAGCATAATTGCGGCGAGCAGTCCGATGACTCCGCCAATCACCCATTTCATCGAAATGTCCTGATCGGTGCGCGGCAACGCGGTACCTTCGTCATCAAGCCCGCCGCCGCGAAAATCTGCCAGACCGGATTTTAAACCGCTCCAAATCGTCGGCAGACTTTTGGCGAGCGAAATCATTCCGCCCATCGCCACCGCGCCCGCGCCGATATAGAGAATATAGGCGCCGCGAATTTGTCCCGGCGACATTTCCGCAATTGTTTTTGAGAGTTCCGGCGCGAGCGGTGTCGTCAAACCCGCTCCGAAATATTTAATCATCGGAATTAAAACTAAGTATGATAAAACGCCGCCCGCCATCATGATTCCGGCGATGTAAGGTCCGATGATGTATCCGACGCCTAAGAGCGCAGGATTGTTTTCAAGCGAAATTGAGCCACCTTTTAAAACATTGTCCGGCATTACTTTTTCCGGCGTATCTTTCCAGAAACTGAAGACCTGCATCAAAGTGTTATACGCAAAGCCGATCAGAAAACCGAGCAAGATGATTTTACCGCCCTGCAATGCAGAATCGTCGGTTTCCAAAACTTTTACGTCCGAATACTCATTCGCTACTGCGCGTGATTCGGCACTCGCTCCGGCTTTCAAAACTTCGGCGCAAGCAGTGCCTTCGGGGTATTTCAAAAAACCGTGTTGATCTTTAATTAGTGCGCGCCGGAGCGGAATCATCATCAGGATTCCGAGTAATCCGCCCAGAATCGCAACCATCATGACGCGCCAAAAATCCAGATCAAAACCCAAAATCAAGATTGCGGGCATCGTTACGCCGACCCCGAAAGCTATTGATTCACCGGCGCTTCCGGCGGTCTGGACGATATTGTTTTCCAGAATCGTCGCGTCTTTCATCCCGAATTTTGAAAGCAGTCGAAAGAGCGTAATCGAAATCACGGCGACGGGAATTGACGCGCTGACGGTCAAGCCGGTTTTTAGCACGAGATAGAGCGATGAAGCCCCGAAAACGATCCCGAGCAGGGTTCCGACAAGCAACGGGATCGGCGTCAGTTCGCGCATTGCAATGCCCGACGGAATGTATGGACGAAAAGTCGCCAGAAAAGGATTGGCAGATTTTTCGGTTTCTGCGCTCGGCGTTAGCGGCGCGTCAACCTCGATTTGGCTAGCCATCAGCTTCAACCTCCAAAAAAGTTTTTGATAAACACGGGAGAAAGTGGAATGTTTACGCAGGCGTTAATTTAACCGCTAAAGTCAAAACACGCAAGCGTAAATATTCCAAATTCCAAATTCCAGATTACGCAATCATTATTGGCAAAGACAAATTCGTTTTGAGCGGCTTTCAGGACGCATAATCATACCTAATATTTGGCATCGTCTCGGCTTTTATCGAACGCCTTCGCAGAAACACAATTTT
>JBDTZD010000133.1:0-8514 GCA_040005335.1 Pyrinomonadaceae bacterium
AAGGGTTGGAAAAGCCCGAGATTATCGAAAAAGTGATTCGCTGGTACAATGAAGACCATACGCAGTCGCTCCAAAACGAGTTTGAAAAAATTGTAGTTGAGTGGACAAAAAAAGCCCAATGAAAAAAAAATCTCTCTTGATTTGGCTGTTGCTTTTGGCGTTTGCACCGCTCGGTTGCTACGCCCAGGAACCAAATCTTCCAAGACAGGAAATAAAAACCGTAGGACTAAAATCAAAAGTCACAATTCGGCGCGATGATCGCGGAATTCCGTACATCGAAGCTGCAAACGACAGCGATTTGTATTTCGCGCAAGGCTATGCGACGGCGCAAGACCGTTTGTGGCAAATGGATTTGCTCAGGCGCGCAGCGCGCGGGGAATTGTCAGAGATTTTTGGGCGGCAGCCGACCGCAGCGGGCACGATTGTTGACGAAGATAAACGCTGGCGCAAATATGGCTTCGCCCGTATTGCCGAGCAAACCTTGCCGCTGATGACGCAGGAATTGCGCGCGGCTCTTGCCAGTTATGCTCGCGGCGTCAATGCTTACATTGCGTCGCTTGACGAAAAATCTCTGCCGCCCGAGTTTAAGATTTTGCAGTATCGCCCGCGCGATTGGCAGCCAACGGATTCAATCGTCATCGGCAAAATTTTAGCCGACGGGCTTTCGACGACTTGGCGCTTTGATCTCGTCAAAGCGAGTTTGCAAAGTTTGCCGGCTGACAAATTAAACCAGCTTTACAACATTGCTAATCCAGACGATGTTTTGCTCATCGGCAAAGACTCTGCTCAAACGGAAAACGGAAAACGGAAAACGGAAAATGGGAAATCAAGCGTTTTTAATTTGAGTGAAGCGGGTTTTGCAGAACTAACAAAAGCTGAAAATGTGAGAAAGAATTCGCTTGAGCGGGTTGGACTGTATGCGGAAGATTTGGCGGCGAGCAATAACTGGGTAATTTCCGGAAAACGCACGGCTGACGGCAAGCCCATTTTGGCAAATGATCCGCATTTGCCGGCGTCAGTCCCCTCCGTTTGGTATCTAGTTAATCTGAATTCGCCGAATGTTAATGCGGCGGGCGCTTCGCTGCCGGGCGCGCCGGGCGTTATTTTGGGACACAATGCCCAAATTGCATGGGGCGCAACCAATGTCGGACCGGACGTGCAGGATTTGTATTTAGAGGAATTTAACGCGGCAAATCAATATCAATATAAAACTCCGCAGGGTTGGCAGGACGCTCAAATTCGCCGCGAAGAAATCAAAGTCAGGAAAAGCCCCGTTTCGACCGACACCGAAACCGAAACGCTCGAAGTCACGCAGACGCGGCACGGGCCCATTTATTTTGAAGACGGCGGGCGACGTTACGCTCTGAAATGGACGGCATTTGATCCAAACAACAACGAGTTTGAAGCATTTTTCTTTTTAAACCGTGCCCGAAACTGGGATGATTTTCGCGCTGCACTCAAAAAATATGGGGGCGCGATGCAAAATTTTGTTTACGCCGACACTGCGGGGAACATCGGCTGGTACGCCGCAGGGCGCGTTCCCGTTCGCAAGACCCGCAACGGCAGCGTGCCTTATGACGGCACGACGGACGCGGGCGAATGGACTGGCACAGTGCCGTTTGAAGAATTGCCTAATTTGTATAATCCGCCCGAAAATTTCATCGTCACGGCTAATCAACGCATCGTTGGGCAATCTTACAAATATCAGGAAATCGTCCGCGATTTTGCCTCTCCCTATCGCGCTCGGCGGCTTTACGATTTAATCAGCGCAAACCAGAAAATAACGGTGGAAAATGTCAATGAAATTCAACACGACATCTTTAATATCCCGCTTTCGCGCTTTGCCCGCGAAGTCGTTAAGAACAAGGGCGCTTCCGACGAAACATCAAAGCTTTTGGCAGATTGGGACGGCAAAATGAATGCGGATTCGAAAGCGGCTCTGCTTGTCAGCGAAATGCAAGCGGTTTTTAGCAAACGAATTTTGGACGCGAATTTAAGTGCGGCGCAGAGAGCGCAGTTTAGGTCTTCAATGTTATCAAGTTTTCTCGACCGCCTGATTACCGAAAAGCCCTCAAATTGGCTGCCGAAGGAGTTTGCTAACTATGGGGATTTACTAAAAGCCTGCGAAAAGGATGCGCGCGAAAACTTGATAAAAAAGCTTGGCGCTGACGCAGCGAAATGGACTTGGGGAGAAGCCAATAAAATTCGCTTTAATCATCCGCTTGCCTCTGTGCCGTTTATTGGCGGACAATTTGCAATTGAACCGCTACCGCTCAATGGCGCAGGCAATTCGCCGAATGTTGGATCGAATGTTTCGATGCGTTTGATTGCCACGCCCGGAAATTGGGACGCGACGCGGCACGGAATTGCTTTGGGCGAAAGCGGTTTGCCAAACAGTCCACATTACAAAGACCAGCTTGATTCCTGGTACAAAGGAATATCGCCGGTTTTTCCGTTTAGTCAACCGGCGGTTAAAAAAGCATCAAAAGAAGCTATGGTCTTAATTCCTTAAAATTGAAATTTTACCTAAAGCCAAAAAATTTTAGGAAGTTTTAAGCGGCTTTGGCAGTTTGAGTTTGAGCTTCGACCGGAGCGACTACCAGTAAGGCAGCTATCTCTCGAACTATGGTTTGCGTCGAATTAGGCATTGATAAACCCCTTGTGGCTTCGCGCATTGCTTCGTATTTAGTTTTATCTGCCAGAAGAAGCTGAATAGTCGGCACAATATCCGAGGCTTTTTCGAGAAGGACGCCGGCGCCGCGTTTCATAATTAAATTTACTGTTCCGGCTTCCTGCGGCATCGGCGGGGTGGTCGTATCAGCAATAATCGGGAGACGACAAGCCAGAGCTTCAAACGTCGTTAAGCCGCCGAGTTTGGAAATCATCACATTTGCCGATTGCATTAGCTTTTCGATTTCGTCTGAATAACCGATGACGCGCACTGGAAACTTGGCGTTTTTGGCAATTGCTTCGGCTTCCTTTTTAAGCTCTTCATTTTTTCCAGCGAGAAAAATTGCTTGCACGTCGAGTTCACCGCGTACTAGTTCGCGGAAAATTTCCGGAATATTACCGCCCCCGACAAAGCCGGAATTAACAAAAATCGTAAATTTTTCAGGGTCTAAACCAAATGCCTGACGAGCGATCTGTGCGTCTTTTTCGTCGGCAAAATGAAACTTTGGATGAACCGGCATTCCCGAAATTTTAATTTTTTCCGGAGCAATGCCGTAATCAATCAATTGCCGTTCGGCATCTTCGTTGGCGACGAGATAAAGCGTCACATCTTCACAAGCCCAGCCTTTCCAAAATCCGTAACACGGATCGGTGACAACAGTGACGAGCGGAACTGTGCCGAGCAAACCTAATTCTTTTAAAACGCGCGCAAAAACATGCTGCGTCATCGGGTGAACGCTGACGATAATGTGAGGACACCAACGTTCAAAAAGTTCTTTGCAAAACGGGAAGCAGCGTTTGTGAATAAAGCCGCTTCTTTCAGGACGAAATCGGTTAAAAAACCAATAAAAGTACTTCATCCACGATTGACGATGGCACAAAATCCAATTGTAAACCTCAACTCCGCGCGCCGAAATATGGTGCGAGTCTTCGACCGCTTTAACGACGCGGACAATCGCCGACTGTCCCTGCCAGAAACGCCCAACGCCCTCGACAATCGCCGCCGCCGCCGAGCGGTGCCCGCCGCCGGTGTCAGAGGAAATAATAAGGATTTTGGGAGCGTTTTGGTTCATTAACGTTGGATTTTGACTTTCGCCGGAAAGTCAGGAAACATAATTGATTTTTTGAGTTTGCGTTTCTCGTTGTAAAAGGTGATATCGCCGTATTCGTCACAGATCCAAACTTCGCGTGCCCCTTGTTCAAAATAGAGTTTGCGGTTGCCCGTCATTTCATAAACCGAATTGCTCATTGAGAGAACTTCAACGCAGATTTCCGGCGCACTCATCGCTTCAGTTTTGCCTTCTAATTCTTTCCACAATTCGAGCGAAACCCAAGCAACATCCGCAACTTTTGTGCCTTTACGCGTCCAGATCGCCACTTCCGGCAAAGCCATCCCGTCGCTCCGCTGGTGCTCCATCAACCTCTGAATGCTTCGCTGAAAACCCGAATGGTTTAATTTGACCGGATTCATCACAATCGCTCCATACTCGTTCAGTTCGATTTTGAACGGCAAATTGCGCAAACTCGGATGTTCAGTGACTTCCTGCCAATTCATAACATTATTTTCCCAGTAATTCGGTCAAACTCTCTAAGTTCAGTTCTTCATCAAAAATGGCGCGAACCGGAATTTTAAAATTTGCTAAAACAATGCTTTCAATGTTTCCGTCTTTGGATTTAAGTAATAGCTGATATTTTTCGCTTTGCAATTCATACTGCTCAACCGTTTCTTTGTCCGGGTCAATTATCCAATACTCTTGAATGCCGTGCGCAGCGTAATCCTGAAATTTAATTTCGCGGTCTATTTTCGCGGTTGAATCCGACAAAACTTCGACCACAAAATCAGGAGCGGGAAATTGCACTTGTTTTCGTTTAAAGTTTTTAGCTTTATCATTTCCGAAAAAACATACGTCCGGCTCATAATCATTCCGAGTCAGCGAGATCATGATTTTTTCAATTCCGACAAAACCGAGTTTATGTTTGGTAGCAAAGGATTTGAGTAAAGTGTATAGCAATCCAGCCGCATTATTATGTTGAAGTTTGACCGGAGAATGAAAAATCATATCTCCATTGATAAATTCCATTTTCTTGTTTTCTTCAACAATTTCATAGAAATGCCGCCGCTTCGCGTTTTCGGCGGCGAGGGCAGTTTGCACTTTTTGCACGAAAAGTACGGCGTCCGGCATTTCCAAAGTTTGTTCAACGGTTATTTGCATTAACGAAATTTAGGCTTTGACGGCAACGCTCTCCGGCTGAGCCGCATTGATGCTCATTTGTTTGGAGGCTTTCTTTAATTGCCCCTCAAGCCGTTTGATTTTGACCAGATGCCCGACGTTTAATGGCAACGATGGATAAAAGCAATTGGATTCGTGCGTGCAATGACAACCATCGGCAACTTCTTTGCGTCGTTCTTTCATCGCATCGGTGCGCCAGGCAGCTTGGAAATTCCAATCGTAATCGCGCAGATTCAAAACATTTGCTTTGTTTTCGCACGATGACAGCGTTCCTTCGTCGTAAATTACCGCCCCGGCTGAACCTGCGTAGCATTTAAGCTGCGCTTTTTGTTCCTCTTTGGTTTTGGCGATAATGTCGTGCATGTAAATATCCACGGCAGCTTTGAAAAAACCTGATTTGCCACCGTAATTGTTTTTGAGCACGGCGTTTTTGGTGTCTTCCAAAATCTGGTGCGACAATTCGGCATAACGATTATGATCGAAATTCAACTCGTTCGGGTCGGCTGACGGCGGACGAATATAGTTGATGTTTACTTTGTCCGGTTTCAAATCGTATTTCAGAAAGTCGTACCACTCAAAAATTGAATCTTCGTTTGAACGCATGACGCAGGTGCAAGTCTGGATGTCGAGTTTGGGAAACTGCTCTCGTTTCATTTGTTGCAGAGTCCGTGCGGTGTGAATCGCTTTGTCCCACGAACCTTCTTTGCGACGGATTTTTTCGTGTGCTTCCTTCACTCCGTCAATCCCAAGCGCGACCGTTACATTCAAATTCGGGCATTCTTCCATAATCCTGGTCACATCCGGGAAAATACGCGGATGAATTTGCCCGTTTGACATTAGGTAAACAGAATCGAGTTTGTTGTTTTCATAAAACGAGCGAACGATTTCCGGTAAATCCTTGCGCGTAAACGGTTCGCCGCCCGCGAGCACTAAAACTCCTAAATTACCGCCCAGAGTTTCTGAGATGCGAGCAATTTCATCCGCTTTCATCTGCAATTTTTTGCGCGGTCGGTCATCTAATTCGTCCGTAAAAAAGCAGTGAGTGCAGCGCATATCGCAAACGCTCGTTACCAAAATATTGAGGAATACCGGTGAAATAGGGCGTCCGACGAGAATGCTGGCGTAACGCTTAAAAATTTCTTTGGTTGCAAAATCCATTTTTATTTCCTTTAAAATGCGCGCTCAAAATTTGTTTGAGCAGTTAATAAAAAAGCTGTAAAATATTGAAACAAAACCGAATCTACTGTAACCTGCCCGATGCTGCCAGAGCAAGCAATGTGCGGGGAGAAGCAACGGCAAATATGATGAAAGCGCGACTTAAAACGATTGTAATAATTTTGTCACGGCTCGGATTTTGAAGACAGCTTAGACGTCACGCTTGACAAATTTGCTTTGAATTGTAGAATTACAATTTGCGCGGGCGGGAATAGCTCAGTTGGTAGAGCGCAACCTTGCCAAGGTTGAGGTCGCGAGTTCGAGTCTCGTTTCCCGCTCCAATAATTTTAAGGATGAAGGCGGAAGGATGAAGGATGAAAGCAGAACAGCTTTCTAACCGCTCAAATTTTACTTCATCCTTCCGCCTTCATCCTTCATCCCTTCTTCTCAAGGGCGGCGTAGCCAAGTGGTAAGGCAGAGGTCTGCAAAACCTTTATTCATCGGTTCAATTCCGATCGCCGCCTCCAATATTCATCTACTTTTTGACCAATTCAGCAAACATCAATTTGCTTGACAGGCGACGTTTATCTTCAGGTGTCGAGGAGCGGAAACATTCCATTGTGGCTCTGCTTGATAAAAGTGAATAAAACTTATTCCTTAGTTGTTCAAGATGGCTCTAATTCCCTGATTGCCGCTTCGATGCGGACGATTTCATCATCGGTAAGTTCAGCGAATTCGCCCGTCCGCTTGTTCTTTGACAGCTCGCCACGATTTTGCAAAATCAGCCTGATTAGGAGCGAGGCTCGTCGGTCGGGCATGTCAATAATTTCCATCACGGCTTTCATTGCCCGGTCGAAAATATTTAAAAAGCCGAGTTCCTCGCGCAAATCGCGGCGAATTGTTTCGCTCACTGTGCGGTATAAAAACTCGGCGAATCGGGTCGCATCCCAGTAGCGATAAAGATGAGCAGTTTTGTTTTCCACCGTCATTTCGCCGCGCTCATCCAACCTGTATTCAACAAATTCCAAAATCGCTTTTGAGTAGCTTTCTAAAACGCGGTCATAGTCCGCGCGTTCCCTCAGCATTACCGCCGAAACCGGAAAAACCAGTTTTTGCGGAGCAAAGCCCGAACGCGCCAGTTCGTGGTGAATCAAAAAGCGATGAATGCGACCGTTGCCGTCCTCAAACGGGTGAATAAAAACAAAACCGAAAGACATTGCCGCCGCCGCCGCAACCGCGTCCACATTTGAACTTTGCAACCGCTCGACAAACCGCATCCAGCCCTCCATTAGATTTGGTACGTCTTCAGGTTTCGGGCAGACAAAATGCACCTGCTCGCTGTAATCACGCATTGTTTGCCCGACAAAGTTTTGCAGCGAGCGCCAATCTTTTGCCGTAAAACGCGGGTCAACTATTTGGTTTTGCAGCGCGATAAAATAGGTTTTGTCACTCACGTTAAAATCAGCGGCATGAGCGAGCGCAGCGATGAAACGCTCTGATCTGTTTTTTCCCGGCGTTTCGCCCTCAATAGCAAACGAAGATTTGGTTTCTCTGGTGTATAGATAGTTGACCGCCCGCGCCAGGATGACCGGGTCGGTTTCTTCCACAATAGCTTTTGCTTCTTTGTCCAATCCTTCGGCGATAAAATGCTCAAGTACATCCGTCCGACGAATCAGCGGGCAGTAATCTCGATTTCCGAGCAAATTATTGTTGATGCGTTGTCGCCTAACTTGTGTCGGTTTTCCGGTGAACTGAAGTTTCGGACTAAGCAAATCAACATAACCCGTCGGCGGCACATCCGGCACATCCAGTATTTGCCCGGTCAACAGCTCATATAAATACCAAATGCGCCGGGCATAGATTCCAGTGCTTTCGCCGCGTACCCACTCTGCAATAATTTCCGGCGCTATCTTTTCAAATGTAGCCCGCAACACGCCCAAATCTACGGGTTCATATCGCATCGCAAACTTCAGGTTCTCAAACAAACCCGTCGCGGCATAAGTTTTCGGATATTGTTCATAAACCGCATTGCTTTCAACGCGGGTTTTCCTTGCTCCGGCGACAACAGTTGAGCGCACAGCCGGAAGGGGAATTTGTAGCTGCAATTCTTCAATCACTGCCGCTAGACCAATCGGACGCGGCAGTGATTTTGTTTTCGTCATCTCAATCATCGAAATTTCTTGTCAATCGGGCAACGAATGTCTCTCGTACCCTTAATCAATTTTTCTTATCAATCACTTACCGAGGGCAAATTTCCTTAAACTTTGTGTGAGAATCTTATCAAAAGACAAGAATGATGTAAAAACCTTATCGCGTTGACTTGATTATGCAACCGTGGTTCGTTCAGTTTGACCAGGATAGTAGAAGTTTTATACGGCTTATCAGTAAGTAAGTATGATAAATTCAAGCAATGAGAACTGTGGATTATGTCAGTCAGATCACAGAAACTGCCGACCAG
>JBDTZD010000397.1:0-2546 GCA_040005335.1 Pyrinomonadaceae bacterium
AAAAATCTAACTCATTTTGACGAACAGCAACGCGCCGTGATGGTTGACATGAGCGCGAAAGCCCGAAAAAATCGGCGGCATCAGAATTTAGCAGTTGTGCTGATCTTTAACTTTTAAATTCTTCTGCAAAACTCCGGTTTCACTCTCGTACTAAAGCTGTCACACCATTCCACATCTTGTTTAAGGAGAATAGTTAAATGGTTAAAATTAATGAGCCGGGTAGCGGTCACGGCAATCTCACCTCGGCTGCCGGCAATAGATATTGGTCTTATTCCGACGCAAAAGCTCTTAATACGGTTAAAAGGGCGCTCGCCATTCTCAAAAACAATATTAAAGGCATGAAGCCTTGTAATGAAAGATTCAAAAAATTGCCGGGCGGAAAATCGTTTGATGATATTTTGGCGGATGACACAATTTGGATTAACTACGAATCGCGCACTGATAGGGGATGGTACGGCGTGACTCTTGGGGTTGGCGGCAAAGAAATAAGTATTTCGCAGTTGGCGATTGATAAAGGACGTTGGTGGGTTGCCGGTACGCTTGTTCACGAACTGGCGCATGTCAATGGCGCTCCCATCAACACGGTTGACGCTGACGATACTCTGCTTTCCTGCGGAGTCAAAAACGCTTACGAAGGCGTGATAGGCATTAATGAATCCGGTACAAACAACGAAATTGGAATCGCTTGAGAGAGGAAACGAAACGATGAAAAATTTATTTTTGTTGTTAATGTCCGGTATGATGCTGATTGTTTTAGGCAGTGTTCAAACTTACGCTTGTACCTGCGTTAAAAATCAATCGCAGCGCAAACTGTACCAACAAGCTGGGACGGTTGTGATTGGTAAAATTATTTCATTAGAAACGATTGACCAAACGACACAAACAGTGCGGGCGATGGTCGAAGTTGAACAAGCATGGAAAACAACTGTTGCTCAACAAATTACAATTATCACTGGCGATAGCTGCGCTTTTGCTTTTGAAAAAGGCAGCAAATATCTGCTCTATCTTTCAAAAACAGACGCGAATGATTGGAGCACTTCAGTTTGTTCCGGTAATAAAAAGCGTGAGCAAGCCGGGAAATCCTTAAGCTGGCTCAAAAAACATGGAGCATCTGGGAAATCTCAATAAACTGAAAACTTTAAAAAGCGAAGCACATTTGCTTCGCTTTTTTGCTCAGGTTTAAGATAGCTTTCAAATTTAACGGAACCGCCCATATTTACCGTTTGCGAATTTTGTGAAAAATCTGACTCATTTTGACGAACAGCAACGCGCCGTGATGGTTGATGTGAGCGCAAAAACAGAAACAAAACGGCGTGCTGTTGCGTCAGCGCGAGTTTTGTTAAATTCTAAAGCTATTTCTGCCATCAAAAATAACCGGACGCCAAAAGGCAATCCACTTGAAATTGCGCGGATCGCCGGAATTATGGCGGCGAAACAAACCGCCAATTTAATTCCGCTCTGTCATCAGCTTGCGCTTTCCAAAGTCGAAATTCGCGTCGAGCTGACAGATTTCGGAGTTTCGCTCGAATCCGAAGTTATTACAACGGCGCAAACCGGCGTTGAAATGGAGGCTTTGACTGCTGTTTCGGTCGCCGCGCTGACAGTTTATGATATGTGCAAAGCCATTGATAAAGGCATTACGATTACCGACCTTCGGCTCGAATCAAAAACCGGCGGCAAGAGCGGCGATTACCAAAGAGAAAAATAAACCGATAAACTATTTGCTTCAATCGCATATCTAAGTTTAAAATCGCCAAGCGGCGAACTTTGTCGTAAAATGAAACGTAAGTTCTTTTGAGTTTGGAAATCCCTCAGGAGTTAATAGAAGTCATGAAATTTAATGTTGCGCCAGATGCCCGCCCGCAAGTGAAAACCTTGCTGATCGCCACACTTTTGAGCCTTGCGCTGTGGTTTATTCCGTACGCCGAATATTTGGTTTATCCATTCCGGCTTTTTGTGACTTTTATTCACGAAGGCGGTCACGCGCTCGCCGCAGTTATAACGGGCGGCGCGGTGGCGAGTTTGACGGTTTCGCCCGATACGAGCGGCGAAGTGTTTTCTGCGTCGAGCGGACCATTGGCGGCTCTAATCGTTTCAAGCGCGGGTTACGTCGGCGCAACTCTTTTCGGCGCTCTCCTGCTTATTTTAATTCGCCAGGCGTTTCAAGCAAGAATCGTTCTTGCCGGAACAGCCGTTTACATTGCGGCTTTGACCGTTATTTTTGGATTGTTTCTGCCGATTTTAAATTTCACAACAGCTAATGTGACGTTTTTCAGCGTTATGTTTACGGTAGCGACCGGATCGTTGATTGCCGCTTCTCTATTATTGGTGGCGCGTTACGCCAGCCCCAAAATTGCGACTTCCTTTTTAAGTTTTTTGGCTGTTCAATGTGTCTTAAACGCGCTCTTTGATTTAAAAACTGTTTTCGTGATGTCCAGCCCGTTCGCTGGCGCGCACGTTCAAACCGATGCGGTTAATATGTACAATGCGACCGGCGTTCCTTCACTCTTTTGGGTAATGGCGTGGATTGGGATTTCGATTGTCAT